>DASZXF010000372.1:0-4768 GCA_035546055.1 Ktedonobacteraceae bacterium | reverse complement strand
GGCTTTCTCACCGGCCTGGTAACTGGCATGGGCGCGGCTACCGCCGATGGCATCTATGGGGGTATCGCGGCCTTCAGTTTGACAGCGATTACGCATGTTCTGATCGGTCAGCAAAACTGGATCCGCCTGCTCGGCGGATTGTTTTTGCTCTACCTGGGTCTGAAAGCGCTGTTGAGCAAACCGGCGGAGCAGGCCGCGCGAGCAGGCGGCAGCAGTCTGCCCGGCCTCTACGTCTCAACGCTCCTGCTAACCCTGACCAATCCGCTCACCATCCTCTCATTTGCGACGGTTTTCGCGGGTCTGGGGGTGGGCGCGAACGGACACGGCAGCCTCGCGGCGGCCACGCTGGTCACGCTGGGCGTGTTCGCCGGTTCCTCCTGCTGGTGGCTCCTGCTCAGCGGCGGAGTGAGTCTGCTGCGCGAAAAACTGACCGCCCGCTGGCTGCTCTGGATGAATCGCCTGGCTGGCATTGCACTCCTGATCTTTGGTATCATAGCACTGATAAGCCTTATCCCTTGAGCGGGGCAGAGTCGCCTGCTCGCACGAGAGCGTGTCTCGTTAGAAACAGAAAGGAAGATTGTTTCGATGAAGATTTCGCGACACTGCTACGCTATCACAGGACTGGCTTTTATCCCGCCCTGGTCCGTGAACGCGGGCTTCATCGTGGGCGAGGTGGCTACACTGGTCGTCGATACCGGCGCGACCATGCAGGCGGCGCGCACGATCTACGGCTATGCTTCAGCCGCGCGCCCGCGCAATCGTCTGCTGGTCGTCAACACTGAGCGCCATCTCGATCACATCAGCGGTAATTGTCTGTTCCACGACCAGGGCTGCGATATTTATGGCCATCCCCGCATCGCGCGCCAACCAGAGGATCTGGCCGACGCGCTGGCCGAACTGAACGCGTGCATCCCTTCCCCGGTGCGCCGCCAGCATGAAGAGGCCCGCGTCTTTTACGCGAACACGCGCCTGGTCAATCCCAACAGGCCGATCAACGGCGAAACGCAGATCAATCTGGGCAGCTTTTCCGTCCAGATCGTGCCCACGCCCGGCCACACAGAAACCAATCTCTCCGTCTTTGTGCCGATGGACAGCGTGCTCTACTGCGGAGATTGCCTGGTCAGCGCCTATGTGCCCAATCTGGAGGATGGCTCGCCTCACCACTGGCAAACCTGGCTGAACTCGCTCGCTCGCATCGAAAGCCTGGCCCCGGAAATCGTCGTGCCCGGCCACGGCGAAGTTTTGCGCGGCCCGGAAATCGCGGCGGAAATTCAGCGCACCCGCCAGACTCTTGAGCAGGCGCTTCTCTCCGGGCGCGCGCCTACCCTGCCCTGAAAAGGTCCCGGCCCTTCCGTCCCGCCGAGCTGCCCTCCCCAACGGAACGCCGAAGGCAAGGCTCTGGCGCTCCGTTGGGGGAAGACGCGAGGCAAGGCTCGCCTCTTCCCTCGTTCCTGCTTTTCCCTCTACCATAACTTGTACCGCACATCTTTTTATCTGTCAGCTTGACGCTCATGATAAAATCTTCTCATGAATCTCGCATACAGGCTTCGGCCAACCAGCCTCCAGGAATTCATAGGACAACATCACCTTGTTGCCCAGGGCCGCGTTATTCGCAAGATGCTTGAAGTCGGTACCCTGTTCTCCATGATCCTCTGGGGGCCGCCTGGCAGCGGCAAGACTACCCTTGCCCACATTATCGCCGAGCAGATGCAGGCGGACTTCCACACCCTCTCGGCGGTCATGACCGGCAAAGAAGATCTGCTCAAAATTGTCAAACGAGCGCGGGAAAATCAGAACTTGCAGATGAAAACCATCGTGTTCATCGATGAAATTCACCGCTGGAATAAAGCTCAGCAAGATGTGCTTTTGCCGTATGTGGAAAGCGGACTGATTACGCTGATTGGCGCGACTACCGAAAACCCATCCTTTGAAGTCAATAGCGCCCTGCTCTCCCGCTGTAGAGTGTTCGTCCTGAAGCCGCTCGATGTCAACGATCTCAAAACACTCATTCACACCGCCCTTACCGACAAAGAAAAGGGACTCGGTGAGGCCGAGAAAACGCTGGCCAGCGACGCAGAAGAACTGCTCATCCGCTTATCAGGTGGCGATGCCAGAGTTATGTTAAACGCGCTGGAAATGGCCGCCACAATAGCCCTGCAACGCGAGATTACGCTGGAAGATATCAGGGAGGTCTTTCAAACCAGGTCCACCGGTCTTTACGATAAAAAATCAGATGAGCACTACAATATAATCTCTGCTTTTATTAAATCCATGCGAGGATCAGACGTTGACGCCAGTCTCTACTATCTTGTCCGTATGCTTGAAAGCGGGGAAGATCCCAGATTCATCGCCCGCCGCATGATCATCTTCGCTTCAGAAGATATCGGACTGGCAGACAGAGTAGCCCTGATGCTCGCCAACGACGCGTTTCAGGCGGTCGAAAAAATCGGCATGCCCGAAGCCCAGCTCAACCTGGCCCACGTCACTATCTACCTCGCCTCGGCAAAAAAATCCCGCGCCGTCCCCAACGCCCTCATGAAGGCCAGAGAAGCCGTCTACGCCACTCCGAACGAACCAATCCCCCTGCATCTGAGAAACGCGCCCACCAGGCTCATGCAAGACCTTGGCTACGCCAGAGACTACACGTGGTCGGAAGAAAAAGTCGGTCCCAAAGAAGGTCTCTCTTTTCTCCCCGAAAAAGTGAAGAATAAAAAGTTCTTCACCAGAGAATAAATTGCTTCAGTTCTTGCCTGCTTAAAAACAACCTCATCCCCCGTCGCCAAACTTCAGGAATATCCACTGAAAAGCTGCGCAAACGGCACGATTACCAGCCCGGCAATCAGGGTAAAGAGGCCAGTATCCAAAAATGACTGGAACAGCGCAGAGAATCGGAAAATCAGGGAGAGGCGCGGTAGAACCGCATTACTACCCAGTGCATGCGGAAAACGCCCTGTATAGACGGGGTGCCCCTGTATTTTGTCAGAAAATTATGATAAGCTACTCTTATGCAAGCGAGCGTGCTTAAAAACCTCCGAGTACAGCGTTTTTTTTAGTGAGTAAAGGGGTAGCCCTACGAGAAAGCTATTTGCATCGACACGCTTTGATACAAATTCTTGTCCTACACCTGAAGCACTGAGAGACCAGAAGACGCCTTCGCGTCTGCAAGCAGTCGTCTCCGTTTCTAAACGCAGCGCACAGGCAGAGCCAGAAATCGGAGTCGTCCGATGAGAGCAGAATATGATGTGCTTCCGCAGAATCCGAGACGACCGAGAAAGGGAGAGCCAATGCCGAATGAGAGGCTACCGCAGAAGCCCGTGACGCGGACGACCACGCGGAAAAGCTCGAATCCGACATCCTTTACGACAGCTCAGGATCAAACGGTTCGAGACACACGCTACGACGATGAATATTTACTCGGTGAGGATGATCCGTATGCGTCAAACCCGCCCCGGCCCCATTCGAGTGCCATTCGTCTTAGCCCGCAAGGCCCGGTACAGCGCCGCAGTCGCGATGTGAACACCGAGACTCAAACCCGGCGAACCTCTTCCAACAATATCCCCCCGCGTAGTACTCAGAAAAATAATCCAGTTCAGACGACAGGCACAATGCCAACGCGCTCACCACGCAATGTCACCACGGCCTATGATACACCGCTGCCGATCAGGCGCGAGCGCCGGGGCATTCACTGGCTGCTCTACGTCGGCCTGGGTATGCTGATCGCCCTGGGACTCTGGGTACTGGGTATGAACGCGCTTAGCTGGGGTACTAACGAATACAATACGCTCGTTTACGGTAATCCGCGCACTTTCCAGACAGACGCGGTGGTTGGGCACAACGATAGTTCTACCAATCCCAGCCATTTCATGGCGATCAATCTGCACGGCCAGATCATTATCGTCGAGTTCCCTGGCGGTAATCCCTCCAAAGCCATCGATTACGCCGGCCCCGACCTGATCGCCCCGGGAGAAGATCAAATCCCGGTGACCCTGACCTTCGAGGATCTGAACCACGATGGCAAACTCGATATGGTCGTCCACGTCGCCGATAAGATTTTCGTTTTCATGAACAACGGCACTACCTTCGCCGCCAACAACAATACCTCACCCACGCCTACTGCCACCCCATGATACCCCGGGCGTGCGTATGCTGACGCCTGACACAGACTCAGGCACACACAGACAGAAACGCAAAAGCGAAAGGGATGAGCGCGATATCAGCCGCGCCCATCCCTTTCGCTCTTTTGTCTCAGAGTTGCGCAAAGGTCGAGGCTTGCGCCTGCGGCGTAGCCATAGAACGGGCAATATCCGTGTAAAAAACGCAACAATTTACACAAGGTGCAACGCCCCTGGCGGTGAAGATGTGTTCAGGAGTGGGGAAACGACTTTTCGCCATAGTCCTGCATTCATACATCTTCCCCTTGACAGAACCAAATTGATCGGGTATGCTAAGTATGCTTAACGTTATGCTGACTTAACGTTAAGCATACTTAGCATACCTATAGATCCAGTAGACGCTCAAACTCCATGCGAAAAGTGCGCCGCCTGCGGCGGCGCGGGAAGAGAGGAAAGACGGGGACACCCCGCTCCCCGGCAAAGGGCTGCCGCCCTCTGCACTCCTGCCTGGCTGGCCTTTCGTTTAAACCTTGACCAACTACTAGATTCGGTTAAAAGCTCTATACGAAGAAGAAGGTGTTTCTATGGCGACAGAAGAGACGAAAAAGGCTGCCGGGAACTGGTATACGCGTTTGAATGGCTGGAATAACCATGTG
>DASZXF010000371.1:0-9253 GCA_035546055.1 Ktedonobacteraceae bacterium | reverse complement strand
TAACCAGGATCAGCTTATCTCGGCGGTCGCGCAGGCGAACCCGAACACCGTTGTGGTCCTGAACACCGGCGCGCCTGTGCTCATGCCCTGGCTGAGCAAGGTGAAAGGCGTGCTGGAGGCCTGGTATCCCGGTCAGGAGGATGGGAACGCCATCGCGGCGGTGCTGTTTGGCGATGTCAATCCCTCCGGGAAATTGCCCATGACCTTTCCAGCCAGCAATAGCCAGGTGCCGGCGAACACGCAGGCGCAGTATCCGGGCAATAACGACGAATCGAGCTATTCCGAAGGATTGGATGTGGGCTATCGCTATTATGACGCCAACAATCTGACTCCTCTTTTCCCCTTTGGCTACGGACTCTCGTACACCAGCTTCTCGTACAGCAATCTCAGCATTTCGCCGACCTCCGGGGCGTTCAACGGCGCCGTTACGGTAAGCGCCAGCGTGACCAACACCGGCTCACGGACAGGCGCAGATGTAGCGCAACTCTATGTCGGTTTTCCATCCAGCGCGGGAGAGCCGCCGAAGATCCTCAAGGCCTTCCAGAAAGTCACGCTTGCCTCTGGCCAGGCGCAGACCGTGAGCTTTCACCTGAATGCCAGCGCTTTTTCCTACTGGGATACCACGGCTCATAACTGGGTGGTGCCCCAGGGAACATTCCGTCTGATGGTGGGGGATTCGTCGCGCACGCTGCCTTTGCAGGGCAGTTACCAGGTAACCACGCCCTCGTATAACGCGCTGGCTCAGGCCTTTAACAACGCCGGTACCAGCGACAATAGCAATCCCACGGCGGGCAATTTCGACGGGGCAGGGTATAGCTATTCGGCGCAAGCCCTGGCGGCGGTCGGACTCACGCCGGGCGCCGTGGTTACGCATGATGGCGTTTCGTTTACCTGGCCCGCCGCTGCTTCCGGCCAGCCCAATAACATCGCGGCAGGGGGCCAGACCATTATGTACTCCGGGGCCGGCGATACGCTGGGTTTCCTGGGGGCCGGAACCTTCGGGACGCAGGGCGGTACAGGGACCATCACCTATACCGATGGCAGCACCCAGTCCTTCAACCTTAGCTTCGCCGACTGGTACGCCAACGCGCCGGCCTCCGGGGATGAATTGCTGGCCACGACCGCGAACTGGAACCGTCCATCTGGCAGTACGATGGGCGATCACCAGGTCAGCGTCTACTATACCTCGGTCGCCCTGAATCCTGGCAAAGCCCTGGCCTCCATCACCCTGCCGAATAACGGGAAACTCCACATCTTTGCTATGGGCGTGGATTCGCTCCAGCAGGCGTACAATAACGTGGGCATTAGCGATAACAGCAATCCCTCGCCTGGCAACCTGGATGGGCATGGTTACAGCTACTCGGCGCAGGCTCTGGCCGCGACTGGTCTGATGCCCGGCGCGGTCGTTGACCACAATGGTACGCTCTTTACCTGGCCAGCCGTGGCCGCCGGTCAGCCGGATAACGTGGTCGCGGCAGGCCAGACGGTGACCCTCAATGGCTCGGGCAGCACCCTGGCCATCCTGGGAACCGGCGCGTTTGGCACGCAGAGCGGGACGGCGGTCATCACCTACACCGATGGCACAACCCAATCCTTCACCCTCGCGTTTGCCGATTGGTACGCGAACTCTCCTGTGGCAGGGACAGAGATCGCGGTCACCACGACCAACTGGAACGCGCCGGGCAGTAACACCCTGGGCAATCACCAGGTCAGTGTCTACTATACAGCGGTGAGCTTGCAAGCCGGCAAAACGGTCGCCTCGATCACCCTGCCCACCAATAGCAACCTTCACCTGTTCGCCATGACTGTGCAATAATGTACTGGTAGGTCCGACGGGCAAAACGGGTGGGCAGAAGAAAAACTCAGCTTTTTCTTCTGCCCACCCGTTTTGCCCGTAATGCTTTATCAGATGCGTGGATGAGGAGGAGAAAAAGCCGAGCCAAAATATCTGGCTGGCTGGTCGTTTAATCAAGGACTACAACGGCGTAAGCCGAGAGAAAGGATGAGCTATGTCTCAAGATAAGCAGAAACTTGATCAGGCGATCATCGAGAGAGCTATGCGTGATGAAGCCTTTCGCCAGCGTTTGCTCCGCGATCCCAAAGGAGCGTTACAGGAGGCGTTTGGTGCCATTATTCCTGCGGGCATGACCATTCATGTGCATGAGGAAACGGCCAGCGATGTCCATATCGTCATTCCTGGCGCGAAGGGTGCATATGGGGCCAGCCAGGGGAATATGCAGGAGCTTTCCGATGCCGACCTCGAAGTCGCTGTGGGTGGCATGATGAAGAGTGGTGGAAAGACCGGTTGCTGCACCTGTGGCCGGAGCACAGCCCAGAGTTTCAGTTCCTTGCAAAAAGGCTGCGGCTGCGCGTAAGGATTGTTTGTACTTTTCCTGCTCGTCGCCTGTGGCGTCGGGCCCAGATAGAGAAGAGAGCCAGGACAGTGAGCGTGCTCATCGTCCTGGCTCTCTTCTTTGTCTACACCCGGCTGCGGTGGTCTATTGCCACATCAGCACGGAGGACAGCCGCGCGGGGAAGGCCATGCGCAGGAGGGTATAGCCAAAGCCGGAGGTGCCCTGAAAGAAGCCGAAGTGATGAACCTGGCGGGGCAGGATCGGATCTATAGCGAAGGCGCCAGTCTCTTCGGCTCTCACAACAATGTGGCGCATGAATTGCTCGGCGGCGCTGGCGAGGTCGGGCCGGGCAAGCTGGCGGCTGGCGGTGAGCAGGATGTCGACTCTGCCCATATTGCCACAGCAGAGATGATCGATGTACTGGACGCCCTCTTTGAGTGTGCGCTGCAAGGCGCGCTCAATATCCGCGCGAACCCGGGCGTTATCGAGTCCAGCCAGTCCACCCAGGCGGGCCAGACCGATGCCGGGGGCGCCATGGCACCAGGCCACCCGGTAGTCCATGGATTCTCCTGAGCGGAGGTCCGGCCAGTTTTCGATTTCAGGCAAAAACACGCTATCTTCATAGGCGATGGCTTCGGCAGCTGCCTCGCGGTAAGCGGTATCGCCGGTGAGGGCGAACAGGCGCAGCAGGGCGTAGGAGATGCCTGCCGCACCATGCGAGAAGCCGGTCAGGTGTTTGCCATAGAGGCTGGCCCATGTTCGGTAGCCTGTTCGGCTGGTTACGCGGGTTTCCAGCAGTCTGTTGCCGCAGCGGACGGCCTGCTCCAGCAAGGCTTCATCCGGCGCGACTTCGGCGAGCGCCAGCAGACCGAGGATAGCCCCGGCAGAGCCAGCGAAGATGTCGAGCGCGCTGTCCTGCTCAATGGCCTCGGCTGTGATCAGGCGCGCAGCCAGTTGGGCGTCCTCCAGGCAGGCAGGCTCGGCGAGCAACTGGCCGATTCTGGTCAGGGTGTAGGCGACCGAGGCCAGACCGGAGGCCGCGCCGATGCCGATTTCCCTGGCCAGGACGGGACCGTGCAGGCGCAGCGATCTGCGCAGCAGCTTGAGCGCGCCCAGGGCCAGTTCGCGGTATCCAGCTCCTCCCGTGATGTGTTCCACGGCGGCCAGAAAGAGCGCGACTCCGCAGGTTCCGCTGTAGAGATCGGCTTCGATGGGCTGAAACTGGTAGCGTCCGACCCTGTACATATATTGCGGTACAATCCAGGATGCGCTGCCGTCTGCGGCGCGAATAGCGTTGGCGCTGATCTCTTCAGCCAGGCGCAGGGCATGGGCCATGAAGCGTTCTCTCCACACGCTCTCCTCGCCCGCCTGCGCGGTCAACTCGCTGACCTGCGTGATGGGGCCGGGATCGCGCGCCACCAGTGAATAGAGCGAGCCGGAGATGAAACCTGCCTGTCGTTCCATATCCTCCTGGCTGAGCGCCTGGAGCCTTGCCAGCACCAGCTCAAAACTCGGCTCGCGGAAGCAGGCTTCGATACGCTGACCCGATGGGAGAACCAGGGCGTCACTGTCGGCCAGGGTGCGGAAAAAAGGCACATCCATGTGTTGCATGCCCTGCCGCTCCTCGGAGAAGATGGGCCACCAGCGCGAGCGTCCGCGCTCCTGCCAGGGCACGTCGGGCGCGGGCATGACCGCCAGACCGAGCGCTTCCAGTTGAATGCTGCGTTCGACGCCATCGTGCAGATAGCGCGGCGCGAATAATTGATGTAACAGAGTGCTGTAGACATGCGTATTGCGATAGATCAGGCGGAGTTGCTGCTGGCGCAGGGCAAAAAATGGACTGCCGGGGGTCAGCAGGGCGGCGCGATGGTGCAGGAGAAAGCGATAGAAGCTCTCAAAGCCCGCCATGACATCTGCTCCATGTTCGGCCACCCGCAGAGGTACGCCGGGCTGCGCGAGATAGTCAGCTGGCGGACTCAATTTCACCGGGCGAGAAACCCTGGCCATGCGGTCGGTGTTGATGTGTTCCCAGACCGGCGCCTGGGCTTCGTATTCCAGTTCATCGGGGCCGCGCAGACCGCTGATATCGTAGACCTGTTCCTGTCCCTCATCGACCTGCCAGCTTGGCAGAAAACCGGTGTGCATGACGGAATCCCCGATCATTTCGTGGGCGAGGAACTGGGCCTGCTCACCATCGTCCAGGCTTTCCAGGCGCGCGCGATGCTGGAGCAGCGCCTCAGTATCCACCAGGACGGGGAATTCACCGTGTGCGATCAGATTTTCGCGATGGCAGTCGATGGCGCCGAGTACGTAGACCAGGCACAGGAGCATGCCCGCGCGCTGGAAATAGCGTGCCGCCTCTGCCTGATCGCGGCAGCGCCGTAGCTCGACATATTCGACCCAGCCATACGCTCCCCGGTCGATGACGGTGAGCGTCTGAAACGGCAGGGCGAGATCCTGTTGATTGCACCAGGCCAGCAGACGATTATACGCCACGTCTACTCCCAGATTTTTTGGCTTGTAGACCAGCTTGCGGCCAGAGGCAAAGGTCAGCGCCAGCACGCCACGCCTGCCGTGGTGAGGATCTGAAAGCCCGCTCTGAATCTCGCTGACCTGTTTGAACTGGCCGGACTCGTTAAACGCCTGCTCAATCAGCGTCCAGTCGCTTTGCAGGCGCAGCAGAAACTCGGCCTGGGCCTCTACCCAGAGGTCAGTCACCGTTGCCAGCAGGCGGGCCAGGACGGGATAGCGCTCAAAGAAGGGCAGCAGCTCTCCCTGAAACATCTGCGCGATAAATTCCCGGTACATATCCCGCTCCGCGTGCTCCTGGACCTCCAGCATCAGGCGCGCCAGGGGAGAAAGCTCCTGTGAGCGTTTGATGGAAAATTCGAGGTGAAGCGCCTGCGCCGCGCTGCTGGCCAGACTTTGCAGCAGGCTGCGTTCCAGCGCGTCATGCGCCTGTTCGCGCAAAAGCTGATACGCGCTGCCAGCCTGCTCACTCAACTGCTGACGGGCGACTTTGATAAAGGGAATAAACAGTTCTTCAAAGGGCAAGGGATCATCTGCCTGAAAACAGCGTATCTCCGTCTGCGCGGCCAGTGTCTGCCCATCCGTGATCTCGGCCAGCGTGGCGGTCAGCTCGCACACCTCGGTCAGCGTCCTGGCCCAGCGCGGCCATGCCGCTCCCGCGCGCAGGCTCACCCCACCCAGCACCGACTTTACCTGCTCTATGGTCCAACCATCCCATTCCAGGCGTTTCTGAAACAACTCCCAGTTGCCTCTGGCGACGAGATTGCACCAGGTCTGCAAGCGCGCCTGCACTGTCTCCTGGTCAACTTCGTGCGTGGCGGGTAGAAAGTCAGCGCCCAGCCGTTCCTCCAGAGAACTGGCCGCCGCGATCATCCGCCCAAGCGTTCGCTGTAAAAGAGATGGTGTTTGCATAAAAACTCCTTACGAGAAGAGAAAAGATTCTGTATTGTACATCAGAAGCCACCACATAACAGGCCATGGTGAGTCCACTCCAGAAGAGAGGCTATGAATGAAAACGCTGACAACCCTTCTTTTTCTCACGGCAAAATCGCTGCTCACTTGATGAGATAGACGAGTGGAAAAGGTCAGGGCGAGACGGCAATTCGTCCACTAATTTTGTCAGTCCTGGCGTTCTCCCTATGGGGTTTTCATTTAGCAAATCGGCCCTCGGCTGCACTCAATCTACTTTACAAGCTCATGAGAGATAGTGTATGCTCAATTTCTCCGGTTGAGCTTCATCATAGAGAAAAAGGGGAATAATAACCACGTATGGCTCACAAAGCGCCATTTCGCGAACAGGCATTGCAGCAGTATAACCAGCCACATGAGTCGATGGTCATGCCTCGTTTTGTCTCGTTGCGCGCTACCACTCTGCTCTGGCTGGTTCTTGTGGTGTGCGTTGGAGTTGCCGGCATCTCCTGGCTCATCCCCATTCCGTCGTATATCACCGTCTCAGGGATTGTGCAGACCCGGCCTGGCGGCGGCATCGTCCTCTTTCTGCCGGCCAGCCAGAGTGCCGGGGTTCACCAGGGCGCGGCGGTGCAGATTCAGCTTGGGGAAGACGGTCCCCACTTCGCGGCGACCGTTGAGAGCGTCGAGACGGACGTTATGAGTCCCGCCTCCGCGCGCCAGCGTTACCAGTTAGGCAGCGCTGCCTGGGGCGTCGTGACCGAGCCATCTGTCGCCCTGCTGGTCCCTCTGGCCGCGACCCTTTCGCCCGCGACCTACGCCGGCAGCGTGGTGACGGGCCAGGTGCAGAATGGTACCAGCTCCGCCTTCCGCCTGTTGCCGGGTCTGACAGGAGGCAGCAATGGATAACGAGATTTCCCGCCTGGACACTGCTATTTTTGAACATGGCAAACGGCGCACTGCCCTGCTCAGCGGCCTGGAAACGCCTGGAGAGGCTGTCGCGCCCGAAGTGCAGGACTTGATGGATCATCGCCAGCGCACGCTCTTTTCCCAGACCCTCAGCCTGCAAGCCCTGATGGCGCAGCCGCCCGCGCCATCCGCGCCACCTGTACAGCCCGTACAACAGGCACAGCCCGCGCCGCCTGTGCAACCAGCGCAGCCGGTGGCTCCGGTTGTCCCGGAGGCGGCGCGTCCAAAGAGCCGACGCCGGCGACGGGTGCCGGTGTTGCAACAGATGGAGATGGTGGAGTGCGGCGCGGCGTGCCTGGCCATGATGCTCAGCTACTATGGCCGGGCCACCAGTGTGGCGGAGATGCGCGAGTTCTGCGGTGTTGGCCGCGACGGACTCACCGCGCTGGCGATTGTCAAAGCGGCGCGGGCGCATGGTCTGGAGGTACGGGCCTTCTCCCTGCGCGAGAACGATTTTCAGGCCATTGCTCTGCCGGCCATTGTGCATTGGGAGTTCAATCACTTTGTCATTGTCGAGCGCTGGTCGCCTCACGCCGTCGTTCTCGTCGATCCGGCCTCCGGGCGCAGAAGCGTCAGCGCCGAGGAGTTTGATCGCGGCTTTACCGGCATTGTGCTGACCATGAAGCCGGGAGCGACGTTTGTGCCGCGCTCCATGCGCAACCGCACTACTCTGCGCTCGTATATGACGCGCTATGCCGGTATCGCTCCCAGGGCCGTTGGACAGATTTTGCTGGCCTCGTTGTTGCTGCAACTGTTCGGCCTGGTCACACCCGTTTTCACAGAAATTATCGTCGACCGCATCATTCCATTTCATCTGCAAAACGCCCTGCTCCTGGTCAGTCTGGGCCTGCTTCTGCTCATCATCTCGCAGGGCGTGACCAGCCTGATTCGTGGCAGCGTCCTGACCTATCTACAGGCCAGAATCGATGTGGAGATGATGCTTCATTTCTGTGATCGCCTGCTGCAACTCCCGCTGCGTTTCTTTCAGCAGCGCTCCACAGGTGATCTGCTCTCGCGTTTAAACAGCAACATCGTCATTCGCGATGCGGTCAGCAATCAGCTTGTCTCGACCGTGCTGGACGGCAGCTTTGTGCTGGTCTATTTTGTGATTTTGCTGATTGCCTCGCCCGTCTTCGCCGTCCTGGCCCTGCTCATCGGCGTTGTGCAGGCCGCCGTTCTGCTGGGGAGCTCGCGGCAGATCAGGGATCTTTCGCGCCGCGAACTGATCGCGGAAGGCAAAGCGCAGGGTTACCTGGGCGAAGTCCTGAACGGTATCGTCTCACTCAAGGCCGCCGGCGCGGAGGAGCGCGCCAGGGCAACCTGGTCCAATCTCTTTTTTCAGCAACTGAACGTCTCGACCAGGCGTTTCTACGTCTCCTCGCTGGTGGCCACCCTCACCAGTACGCTGAGCGCGCTGTCGCCCTTTCTCCTGCTCTGGGTGGGAACGCTGCTGGTCCTGAACGGGTCCATGCCGGTAGGCACAATGCTGGCCTTGAACGCCCTGGCCATTGCCTTCCTGACTCCCGTTTCCTCGCTGGTCAACACGGGTCAGACTCTGCAGGTGGTGCAGACGCACCTGGAACGCATCGCTGATGTCGTGGAGACAGTGCCTGAGCAGGACATCGCCCGGGTGAAAACGCCGCCGCGTCTGCGTGGCAACATTCGCCTGGACCACGTGAGCTTCCAGTACGATCCCAATTCATCTCCCATTCTCAATGATATCTCGCTCAACATCGCGGCGGGCCAGCGCATTGCCCTGGTCGGCAAATCCGGTTCGGGCAAAAGCACCCTGGGCCGACTGCTGCTGGGCCTCTATCTGCCCACCAGCGGAGAAATTGCCTACGACCACATCCCCTTGCAGACCATGAACTATCAGCAGGTGCGCTCGCAGTTCGGCGTTGTCATGCAGGATGCCAGCATTCTCAGCGGCTCCATCCGCCAGAACATTGCCTTCAACGATCCCTCCATGAGCGTTGATCGGGTCATCAAAGCGGCCCAGCTCGCCGCCTTGCACGAAGACATCATGCGCATGCCCATGGAATATGAAACCTTTGTCGCCGAAGGAGGCAGCGGCCTTTCAGGGGGTCAGCGCCAGCGCATCGCCCTGGCCCGCGCCATCGCCACCGCGCCAGCCGTCCTCCTGCTCGACGAAGCCACCAGCAGCCTGGATGTCGTCACCGAAGCCGCCATCGAGCAAAACCTGCGCCGTTTTCCCTGCACGCAGATCATCATTGCCCATCGCCTCAGTACCGTGCGTCACGCCGATCTCATCCTGGTCCTTGATCAGGGCCAGATCATCGAACGCGGTACTCACGAAGAACTGCTGCGGCGCAACGGCTTTTACGCGCGCCTGATCCAGAGCCAGCTCGAAAGCGGCGAGTTCCACAACGCCTGACGGCGCTCATGGGATTCTCTCTTCTCGTCTGTCATCATG
The DNA here is from genome assembly GCA_035546055.1 of Ktedonobacteraceae bacterium. Classification (GTDB taxonomy): domain Bacteria; phylum Chloroflexota; class Ktedonobacteria; order Ktedonobacterales; family Ktedonobacteraceae; genus Paraktedonobacter. The sequence goes on along the minus strand of DASZXF010000371.1, from coordinate 58 downwards.
AGTCCTCCCCCCTTTTTCTGAGGCGGCCCCAACCGCTTGTTGCGCTCCCCCCCAGGGG
>DASZXF010000370.1:0-2217 GCA_035546055.1 Ktedonobacteraceae bacterium | reverse complement strand
GGTCTGGCGAAACAACTGGACCAGCCGGTGGCTTTGCTCTGCACCTCCGGCACCGCCGCCGCGAATTTCTTACCAGCCATCGCCGAGGCACGACTGACGCATGTGCCGCTGCTGGTGCTGACCTCCGACCGCCCGCCTGAGTTGCGCGAAAACGGCGCGCCCCAGGCTATTGATCAGAATCGCCTTTACGGTACGCACGCGCAATGGTTTATGGAGGCTGCTCTGCCCGAAGCCAGTAACGAAGCCCTGCGCTATATCCGCACGCTGGCCTGCCGCGCCTTTGCTCGCACGCTCCTTGTACCCGCCGGCCCGGTCCATCTCAACCTGCCTTTCCGCGAACCGCTGACGCCCGCGCCCATTTCTGATCAGCCTATGCCGCCGGCTGATACTCGCGATCTGCTGGCCTGGCAAGGCCGTCCCGGTGATCGCCCTTACACGCAGACAACCGGCGCCTGGCACACAGGTACGACCACCGAGGGGATACAGCAGGAACTCATCGAAGCCATCAGCGCCAGTCCACGCGGCCTGATTATCGTCGGACCACAGACCAGTTCAGAACTGGCCGATTCCTTGCTGCAACTGGCGCGCAAAACTGGCTATCCCATCCTGGCCGATCCGCTCTCCCAGGTGCGCGGCAAGGGCGGCGCCGATGAACTGGTGATCTCGACCTATGACGCCTTTCTGCGCAGCGAGCGTTTCCTGGCCCGCTACGGACCGCAGCTTATCCTGCGTTTTGGGGCCATGCCCACTTCCAAGCCGGTGCTGCTCTATCTCAAACGCTATGCCCATTGTCCGCAGGTCATTGTGGATCCCCATCACGGGTGGGAAGATCCCACGCAACTCGCCACGCAGATCTTTTACGCCAATGCACAGTATTTCTGTCGCGAACTCGGAGCAGCATTTGACGCGCTGCATATGCCTGCTGAAAGTGAACGCCAGGCGTGGACGGTGGCCTGGCAGACAGCCGAGCGGGCCACGCAGCGAGCCCTGGCCGCCGCCATTACCGATTTCGCCGAACTCTTCGAGGGTCGGGTCTTCACTGAACTGGCGGAAATCCTGCCCGCAGGCTCGCTGCTGTACGCGGGCAACAGTATGCCGATTCGCGATATGGATACCTTCTTCTGGCCGCAGGCGAACGCGCCGCGCTGCCTGGGCAATCGTGGTGCCAATGGCATCGATGGCGTGGTTTCCAGTGCGCTGGGGGCCAGCGCGGCGAGCGACCCTGAAAAACCTGCCGTACTGGTAATTGGCGATCTTTCCTTTTTTCATGATCTCAATGGCCTGCTCGCGGCCCGCCTGCATGCGCTGCATCTGACCATTGTGCTGGTCAACAACGACGGGGGCGGCATTTTTTCCTTCCTGCCTCAGTCCGCCTATCCTGAGCACTTTGAACAACTTTTCGGCACGCCAACGGGCCTGGATTTCGCTCCGGTGGTGGCCATGTACGGGGGCAGTTTTCAGCGAATCACAACCTGGGAAGCCTTTCGCGCTGCCCTGCAAGAGAGCATCAATGCCCCTGGTCTGCATGTCATCGAAGTGCCGAGCGAGCGGGCCAGGAATGTAGTCCTGCATCGCCAGCTCTGGCTGGTAACGGAACAGGCTCTGGAGCACGCCAGCCTGCTAGAAGACGAGCGTTAGCATGACATATCAGCGCCTCCTGGTTCGTGGTATTCATCTCGGCGTAACCCTGGCGGGAACACCAGAGCAGCCGAACCAGACCCTTGTCCTGCTCCATGGCTTTACCGGCTGCGCGGCGAACTGGTCGCCGCTTTTCCCTCTGCTGGCCATACCCGGACGCCGGCTGATCGCCTTTGATCTGCCCGGCCACGGTCAGGCCGACGCGCCCGCTGACCCGGAGCGTTACAGTATGGCAGAGTGCGAGGCTGACCTTCTCGCGGCTCTGGACATGCTGGGCGTGCAGCCGCGCGAGGCGATTCTGCTTGGCTATTCGATGGGTGGACGTATCGCGCTCTCTACGGCCTTCTCTGGCTTCTTCCGCGCGCTGGTGCTGGAAAGCGCTTCGCCAGGCCTGGCCAGCGCCCAGGAGCGTGAGCAGCGCCGCCAGAGCGATCACGCTCTGGCCGAGCGCATCGAGCGTGATGGGGTGGAAGCCTTTGTGGCCTACTGGGAAAAGCTGCCGCTGTTCGCCAGTCAGGACCATCTACCGGATGACGCCAAAAGCGCGCTGCATAATCAACGCCTCAAGAACCGCGCCAG
>DASZXF010000369.1:0-6099 GCA_035546055.1 Ktedonobacteraceae bacterium | reverse complement strand
ATCATCCCCACCGGGACGCGCCTGGAAGAGGGCGCGCAATACATCGACCTCAATCACCTGGAGCGGGGAGCCTTTGTGGCCGATGCACGCATGGTCGCCGGCCCGGAGCATTACTATGTCGCCAAAAAGGCAACCGGCTATGTGCTCTGGAATCGCCTGAATCAGGTCGAGAATCCCGCCCGCCTGGATGAAGCGGGACCGCCTACCACGTAAGGAGACAGCGCGCGAGTGAGACCGCACAGAGGGCGAGGGCGAGATGCATATGCACCTTGCCCCCGCCCTCTGTGCGGTCTCACCTGCGCTCCACAACCTTTACACACATGACTCACTGAGTCAACCGAGAACGAACGTGGTGAGACCCTCTTATGCTGAAGCCCGCCTTTACGGGCACTCCCTGCTAACCTGAAACACCATCCCCCGTAAACGAACAGGTATCTTCATAGTAAAGCCTCCTTCTGGCTGCTATCAAGAGCCTTACGTTTTCCTCTCAGGGATTCAGACTCTACCATTCCAATCGCCCGCCTTCACGGGCACCTCTCGTCCACCTGAAACACCACTCCCTGGAGGCGAACAGGTACCTTTTTCAACGTTTTCGCCCCCTTTGCCTGTTTTGTACGGGTCTTTCGTCGAGGTACCAGGGATTTGACTTCCGGGTACACTGTAATGATACTCGTCATCATAAGCCATGTCAAAGTCAACAGTGCCTGCTTGTTTGCTTTGACTCAGGGGCTGTGGCGTGCCGGGTTGCGGATCTTTAGCTGCTGTCCTCTCCCGTGGGGTGTTCGGACTCCGGGGGCAGCACGCGCAGCCGGCGCTTAAGTTCGTCCTGAGAAAGAATCTCCTGTCGCTGCACGTCAAAGACCACATTATCGCGCCGGCAGTGATACAGATTTTGCCAGACCTTCTTTTCCTGACCCCGCGCGGGATATTGCCAGCTGGTCTCTCGTCTGCTATTGATGAGGCGTGCGAAGGCCAGCACGGAGAATATCAGGCCAATCACCAGGATCACCTCGATGGCCACCACCTCGACAATCTGCCAGAACAAAGGCCAGCCGCCGAAGCCAGGACCGCCGCCCAGTTGCGCGAACAGGTAAAAGTTCGCCCCGCCATAGACGATCACGGCCAGAAGTACCAGTAGCCACCACCATTGCGTCCTGCGCGACATCGGCGGCACCTGCGTGTGTACCCAACCCCGTTCCCAGGCTGTTTGCATCTTCTGGACCTGATCGGTCCGCTGGCAGACTGGACAGGGTGGAACCTGGGAGAGCGTTCGGGCGTTTTCTACACGATTCGCTGCCATCGCCCACTCCTTTCTTACGTCGAGAAATCAGTACACCCACCACTGGAGGCGCTTTTTCTTCGTGTCTCGCCACAAAAACACCCCCGCTCATGCCTGTATAAAGGATATACGCATGGCCTGGCGAGAACGAGACTGAACCTCAACTCGCCACCCACTGCCGGACATAACCTGACATATCACCAGATAGTTTCATTCATCTTGACACCGGGATCTCTTCTGTAGAACAATAAAAAGACATTACTCCCATACGACTTTTCCCGCGAGGACGCGCTTTGTCATTGCTGTAGGATGGGCTTTTGGGCTGCCGGAAGGAGGGCAGAGAACATGACAGATATTCTTCCCTATTTGGAGCGCATCCGGGATCGTTTCGCCGACCCCGCGCTGCACGCGACTTTCAAAACCTTTAGTAAAACCCTGCAATTTGAATTTCCCGATACCCAGCAGTTCTTTGCCCTGGCCGTCGTCAACGGTCAGGCCACGCTGGCCGACCAGGGAGTTGAAAGACCTGATATCAAAGTGATCGCCGATACTGATATTCTGAGCGGCATTCTGGATCGCAAGGTGAATCCCATGACCGCCTATATGACCCGCAAAGTGAAGGTGCAGGGCGCTCAGGCGGATGTCATGAAACTGCAAAAGCTCCTGTTTTAACTTTCCCAGGGCGCTTTCCTTCTCCCCGGCCATCCCATGCGGCTGCGCCCTCTGCGCTCCCGCTTGCCTGGTGGCGGCGCGGGCCGGGGTGAGAAGGAAAACGCCCTGCACTTTCCTCTGGATCTTGCTGAAATGGAGCAGACCTGCTATAGTCATACGCAGACGCACATTGGGTAATTAGACCGAGAGAGAACTATGCCAAAAGGGATTGGCCGCGCCATTATCTGGCGCGCGGAAGAGGGCAGATATGTACGGCGTGAACCGGAGAGCGCCGTGTTCGTGCCTGTTCCTGAAGGGGAGCCGTGGTTTTCCTGGCTCGCCGCCTGCTCCGCCTTTGCTTTTCAGGGACAGGAGGGGCATCTGACGCTGCGTAAAGAAGCCCGCGCCCGACGCGGAGAATACTGGTACGCTTATCGCTGTCAAAATCAGCGCACGGTCAAGCGCTACGCTGGACGCACGAGCGAGCTGACCCTTGCTCGCCTGGAAGCGGTGGCCGTCGAGATCAACCGCGTGCTGACCGGCGTGGCCGTGGAACCGCAGCCGTCTCCGCAGCCTCTTGAGTCGCCGCCGTCCCTGCCCCTCTTGCCTCTGCTGACGCCGAAGCTCAGTCTGCCACGTCTCCAGCGCGCGTTGATTGTGCGCGAGCGTTTGCTGGCGCAGCTTGATGCCTGCCTGGAGTTGCCGCTGACTCTCCTCTGCGCCCCGGCTGGTTCCGGCAAAACGACGCTGGTGCGCCAGTGGATTGCTCTGCGTGGTGAGCGGGCCTGGCCGGTCAGCGTGGCCTGGATCTCGCTGGACGCCGGCGACAATGATCCGCTTCGCTTCTGGCGCTCGGTGCTGACCGCGACACGCAACTGGTACGCCGCCGCTGATCAGCAGATCTTCCGCCTGCTTTTTACCTCCAGCCAGTCCTATATGCAGCCGCTGATGCTGGAGATTGTTCTGACCACCTTTCTCAATGAGGTGGCGCTGCGCGATATGGCCGGCGTGCTGGTGCTGGAAGATTATCACCTCATCTCCGAGCCGCGTATTCACGAAACGCTGAGCTTCTTGCTGGCCCATTTGCCGGAGCAGTTGCATGTGGTCATGCTGAGTCGTCAGGAGCCGCCGCTGCCCCTGGCGCGTCTGCGGGCCAACGGAGAACTCAACGAGATCCGCTCAGCCGATCTGCGTTTTTCGCTGGTGGAGAGCGCCGAATTTCTCAAGGAATTTGTTCTCCCGGCTCAGGCGCTGGAGCGCCTGGACGCCTGCCTGGAAGGCTGGGCCGCCGGCCTGCGGCTGCTCGCGCTCTCCTTGCAGGGCAAGACGACTCAGCCGCAGATCGAGCGGGCGCTGACGACGTTCAGCGGCAGCCAGCGGCCTATTCTGGATTATTTTGTCACGGAAGTGCTGCACACGCAGCCGGAGGCCATTCAGCACTTTCTCTTGCGCACCAGCGTCCTGCCTCGTCTGACCCCCGCCCTGTGTACGGCTGTGACCGGCTGGCAGGAGAGCGCGGCCTTGCTGGAGCAGATTGAGCACGCGAATCTCTTTCTCGAAGCGCTGGACGAGGCCGGGGAGTGGTATCGCTATCACGCTCTCTTTGCCGCTGCCATGCAACACGAGGCCCGCCGGCGTCTGGGCGAAGCGGAGGTCTGCCGACTTTCACAGACCGCCAGCCATTGGTTCGAGGCGCAGGGTTTGCTGAGCGAGGCGATTGAAGCCGCCCTGCGCGCGCGCGAGGAGGTACGCGCGGCCAGTCTGCTGGAGCAATTTTTCCAATCGTCGCAGATGCAGGAGACGCGCGAGTATCACACCCTGCGGCGCTGGCTGGAGCAACTCTCCGCGCCGCTCCTCCAGCGGTCGCCGAATCTCTGCTTTGGCTACGCGGTGGCGCTGACCTTTGACCGCACTGTTCAGGAGCCTGAGCAATTCCCCACTGAGCAGATTGAACGCCTGCTCCAGCGCGCGGAGGAGGGCTGGCGCGCGCAAAATGATCTCTCCCGGCTCGGTACGCTCTACGCCTTTCGCGCGACCGTCGCCCTGCGCCAGGGCAGGCTGGCCACTGCCACGACCTGGGCCAGAGAAGCGCTGCCGCTGTTGCCCGTTGAGGATGTCATCTGGCGCAGCACTGGCCTGAGCGTCCTGGCTTTTCAGGCTATGCAGAATGGTTCGCTGAGCGAGGCCAGGCAGCTTTTTCAGCAGGTGGATAGTCTGGCAAGCTCGTCCCAGCGCGTGCCTATGCTGGGTATGGCGACCCTCTTTTTGAGCATTGTCTGCGTTGTCCAGGGCGAACTGCACCAGGCGGCCAGGTATTACCGTAAACTTGCCAGCCATAACCACCAGCAGGCCAGCTATCCGGCCTCAATCCTCGCGACTCTGCCGATGACGCTGGTTTACTACGAGTGGAACGAACTGGCGACTCTGCAACAGCAGGCCCAGGACTTGCTGGGACTGGCCGAGCGCTTTGCCTCGGTGCCGCAGAGCGTGATTCAGGTGGCTATTGAGGTCACGCTGGCCACTGTGCAGCACGCGCAGGGAGAAACCCGGGCGGCCCTCCAGCGGCTCGCGGATCTGTGGAGCAGAAGAGCTGCGAGCAAGCACGATGTCCCTTTTTATCTCTACCAGGAAGCACTCTACTGGCTGGTGCGTCTCTCCCTGCTGCTTGAGGATCAGGAGGGGGCGCGACAATGGCTGAACGAGCTGATTCGCTATCACTGGCAATGCCAGCCAGAGCTTGAACACGTGCCCCGGTTGCAGGCTCCCGCCAATGTCCTGCCCTCTGTGCTTGAACAGATCGACGAGGTCTGGCCGAACGATAGCATTCCCGCCCATCTGCGCGAGCAGCGCATCATGCTGGTGGCCCGCCTGACCTTGCTGCGCGGCGAGGCAGAGCAGACCCTGGCTCTGCTGGAACCCATATGGCCGGAAACGCAGGCCGCCGGGCGTGGGCGCAATCTGCTCCAGATCCGCTTGCTGCTGGCGCAGGCCTATGCCATCTGTAAACAGCCTGTCCAGGCCCGCCAATGGCTGCTGCAAGCCCTGGAACAGGGCTATCCCGAAGGTTTCCAGCGCAGCTTTATCGACGAGGGACAGCGCCTGGTACCCTTGCTGCGCGATATCATGCCGCATCTGCCTTCCGATGCCCTGCGCGATTATGTGCAAATCCTGCTGCACGCCTTTGCTCGTGTTCACCCGGAACTGGGACGCGCTGCCGTCTCCGCCGCTGGCCTGGCCGAACCGCTTTCACCGCAAGAACAGCGGGTACTGCGTCTGCTTATGGCCGGCTGCTCAAACGCCGAAATCGCGCGCGAACTGGTCGTTTCCGTCAACACCGTGCGCACGCAGCTCCAGAGTATTTATCGCAAGCTCCAGGTCAACGACCGCCACGCCGCCCGCGAGGTTGCTCAACAATTGCGTCTTGGGTAATTCCCATCTGCGGAAGCTTCTCCGGCTTTTGTCAGCTCTTTCGCCCCTGTCTCATCCGTGAAAATCATCCCTGCGATCATCAGGGAGGAGGATGCGCGCCCATCCTCTTCTGGCCTACACTGACAGATGTGGGCCAGCGCAGCCCTGCGTTCCGATCCGTTCGAGCGCGCCGCTCGCCACTGTGTCCGCAGAGAACGAAAAGCGCCATGAGACCAGCGCCCGCTTATCCAGCCGAGGCGATTTTCAGGCAGCATAGGTGGAAAGGACCAGAAGAATGAGTGAGAATAAGAGTGAAAGTGAAAGCGAAACCCTGACCCTGTTTCTCCAGATCTTCGAGGGGATAGAGATGATTACAGAGCAAATGGAGCTGCTGGAAAGCGCGTTCGGTCAGGAAAGCAAAGAAACAGCCAGTGCGCGTGAATAGAGGGCCAGCTATCCCATAAGAAGCCGGAGCGGCGGGCGCGACCTGCCGTCCCGGCTTCTTCTTTGCTTCTTCGCCTGCCGTTCCGCCAGCTCTGCTGGGACATATGGCCGGGCTAACCAGGGATCGTTGACAGGCGCGCCGCCAAAATGGTATATATCCAGCTATGGTATTCAATGAATTTTGCTGTGAAAACGGCGTTTTTCATTGAACCACTCTTGACGCAGTTGTCATATTCAGGCGTTCGCTCCAGAAAGGGCAAAAGGATGAATATTGTACTTGCTTGCTCGGACCAGGGACCGATGTGTACCCTTGAAAG
>DASZXF010000368.1:0-2017 GCA_035546055.1 Ktedonobacteraceae bacterium | reverse complement strand
TCCAGCGAAGACGGTTCCTGGCGTGCTTGAGCGGAGAGCCTGCTCGCGCCCCCCTTATTGAAAGAGAAATGCATCTGCATCGTTTCCTTCCGTCAGAGTAAAAGAACAATGCGGTTCTTTCCACTTTACATTGTAGAGGCGACCCCAAATAGTCTTCCTCGATTTGGGCCCGGCCCAACCTGCCACCACCTCTAACCCTTGCCAGGCGCCGCAGGCGCCGAGGAGTCAACCACGACGTTCCCAACGAGATCATCATTCTGTTACAAAACATCGGCGGGCCATTGGCCTTCGAGGTAGCGTTTTACCAGCCCGGCGTGTGATAGCGGACGCGAGAGGTCGTGCAGATCGCAATTGGTTTCGTAGTCCAGGAGGAGCACTGTTTGCTTTTCCGCGTGTTCCCGCAACTGCGCCAGCACATCTTGCAGACAATGTTCAAGCACCCAGCGGTAAGAAGGCAAATAAATCTGAAAACGAGCGTCGGTATAGGTCAGCAAGTCCTCGCCGTTGACGCCCCGGCGATGGCCGAGCACCCGCCCGAAGGTGCGCGCCGAACGTTTGAGATTTTTCATACTGGTCACGGAGAAACGTGAAGGATCGACATCGGCAAATTCAAAGACCTTGAGACCCTGCCAGATGCCCTCAACGCTGGCGCTGACCCGGCCCGGTGAGAAGGGAACCGGAATGTTGCCATGGGGATAAAAAGGACTGAAACGTACCCACGGCTGCGCGCCGCGCGAGGTAAGGTCAAAGATGGCCGCGCCCGGATATTTTTGCTCAAGGCGCTCTAAACTGGCCCGCCTGTTCTGGATAAGTAGCATAAATAACCCTCTTTGCTGATTTCTAGCGAATAGTATCACTTTCTTTTTTTCTGTGCCGGAAGTGGATATATGTGTCTAATCAGGTTCGACCTTGCCCTCTTTCGCGGGTATGCTTGGGAAAATACCTGTCTCGATGTGAAGGGAGCAAGCAGAATGGCACATCCACTGGTTGAGCAATTGCGCTTCGCGCGCCGCGAGTGGGTGCGTGGCCTCGCCGGGCTGAATGACGAGGACGCGCGCCGCCGTTTTCTTCCTATGAATTGTATTAGCTGGAACATCGGTCACCTGGCCTGGCAGGAGCAGCGTTACTGGCTTTCGTTTGGCCAGGGACAGATGCCGCTCCCCCATATTAACGAACTCTTCGCCTATGGCGCGCCAGCCTGTACGCCTCCGCTCGCTGAAATGTGGTCGGCCTGGCGCACCATTACGCAGATGGCAGATCCCTGGCTGGACGCGCTGACCACGGAAAAGCTGCAAGAACATGCCAGCGGAGAGATCGACACTGGCTTTGGTTCGCTTATGCTGCGCACGACCTATCACTACTGGTATCACACTGGCGAGAACATGGCCATTCGCCAGATGTTGGGCCATACCAACCTGGCGGAATTTGTCGGCGATATTGATGAGGAAGCCCCTTATCGCCCTGCATAGGAGGATTGCGATGGATGTGCTCGAACGTTACCTGGGCTACGAGGCCTGGACATTGCGCCACTTCATTGAGCGTTGTCGCGAGCTTGAGCCAGCTCAATTGCAGCAGCGCTTTGATATCGGGGTGGGTTCTGTCGCCGCCACGCTGGCGCATATCATCGGCAATCTTGAAACCTGGACCGACCTGATGCTGGAGCGTCCTGTGCGTGCCGTGATACCTCTCTCTGCAAGTATTGATGTCTGCCTGGAGCGCTTCGAGGCCGCGATGGCGGATTTTGCCGCCTGTGCTCGCACGCTGGCCGCGACAGGTCGCCTGGATGCCACCTATCGAGATGTGCTGGACAATCCTCCAACTGCCAAAACGTTCGGTGGCACCATCCTGCACGTGTTGACTCATACAACCGTCCATCGCTGGGAAATGCAACATATGCTGCAACGCCTGGGGCTTGCCGATCTGCTTGAAGGTGACGTTCTCGGATGGGAGCAGAGAGAATGTCATGCTGAACAGTCACCAGGCGATAAACGGCCAATCTAGCGACCTTTCATGTATT
>DASZXF010000367.1:0-2253 GCA_035546055.1 Ktedonobacteraceae bacterium | reverse complement strand
GCTGATTATTGGGCTTCTTTTTTGCTTTGCTGGCTACCGACTTTTTCGCGTGATTATGGCCATCTGGGGTTTCCTGATTGGTTTTTTTGTCAGCTTGCAAGTAATTCCCCTTTTTCTTGGCCATAGTGTCGCGGCGACCGGTCTGGCCTGGGTAACGGGACTTATTTTGGGCCTGGTCCTGGCTACTCTGGCCTATGCACTCTACACCGCCGCTATGACGTTGCTGGGGGCGAGCATTGGCTACCTGCTGGGGACGGGACTGATGACTGCCCTGGGAGTCGGCAACCAGACAGTAGTGGTGATTGTGGTCGGGCTGGTGCTCGGCCTGCTCTTTGCGATCCTCATCCTGGCCCTGGACCTGGCGCGCCTGCTGATCGTGGCCAGTACAGCCCTGGGCGGAGCTGCCTCGATTGTGCTTGGCGTCCTCTTCACTTCCAGACTCCTGCCAGTGGATTTGCTGCATTTCGCCCAATTGATGACCTTCGTGAAAAATGCTCCGGCCTGGCTGCTGCTCTGGCTGGCGCTGGCGATTGGCGGCGGCATCTTTCAGTTGCAGAATACGCGCCACTATCAACTGGAGAAATATGTCCTGGCCCGCAAAGTGACCCGTCCCTGACAGTCATATCGACTTATCCAAATTGAGCTTGAGCTTACAGGGACAGGTGGAAAATGGCTGTCAGGAGCAGGAGCACAATCAGGATACTGATCACCACAACGGTAATCCACGAAATGATGTTCAGAACAGGCCCATTGACGCGCCGTCCCATCAGACGCCGGTTGTTGACCAGCAGAATGATAAAGACCAGGAGGATGGGCAGCATGGCGGCGTTCAGGTCTTGCAACACTACCAGTACCTGAATGATGGGCAGACCGGGAATCAGCGCTATAATGACGCCGAGAATGATCAGTCCGGTGAAAATGCTCTGGAAGGCCGGAGCCTCTTTGAAACTGCGGGAGACTCCGCGCTCGAAGCCAAAGGCCTCGCAGATGCCATAAGCGGTTGAGAGCGGCAGGACAGCCGCCGCCAGCAGTGAGGCGCCAAACAGGCCAACGCCAAAGAGCAGGCCGGATGCCGGTCCTACCAGGCTGGTCAGAGAAAGCGCGGCGTCCAGGGCTGTCTCGACGGCGTGGTGCAGCGGGTAGAGGGTCGCACCGGTCGCGATGACCACAAAGCCAGCGATCAACATGGCAAAGATGGTGCCGCTGTAGATATCGAGTTGTTCATACACGTAATCGCTCGCATGGATGCCCTTGTCGGCGACCGACGACTGCACGAAGAACTGCATGTAGGGACTGATGGTCGTGCCAACCAGGGCCACAGCGGTCAGCAGATAGGCTGAATCAGAACTCAGGGGCGGGAAAACAAGCTGTCGCCCAACTTCGCCCCAGTCAGGATGTGCCGCGAAGGCTGCGGGGATGTAGGCCAGAAAGCCCAGCGACATGAGCAGGAAGATTTTTTCCACTCGCCTGTATGAACCGCGTGTCACGAGCAGCCAGAGAATCAGTGCGGAGACGGGCACGACGAGATAGACAAAAGGCGTATGGACATCGTTGGCCAGAACCTGTACGCTGGCGGCGATGCCCAGGAATTCAGAGATGGTGACACCTGTGTTGGCGACCAGCAGCGCCAGCATGGCCAGCGCGGCCCAGCGCACGCCAAATTGTTCGCGAATGAGGTCCGCCAGTCCCTTCCCGGTCACAGCTCCCATGCGCGCGCACATTTCCTGTACAATTGCCAGGCAGAAGCCTGAGATAGCCAGCGCCCAGAGCAGCGAGTAGCCGAAACTGGCGCCTGCCTGCGAAAAGGTCGCGATGCCGCCGGCGTCGTTGCCCGCGTTGGCGGCAATCAAGCCCGGTCCCAGCACCGCCAGGAGCTTGAAAATCGGCGACGAGCGCGCGAAGCGCAAACGTGAGCGCGCCGGCCTGGTATGGCCGGCACCACTTCTGGTTGAAAGTTGCGATGTATTCTGACGAGGAGTTTTCATAGGCGCTGCTCAGGCAAAAGAGTTCTGGCTTCTTCTTTTGTTCTGTCCTTCCTGCTCGTTGCATAGTTCCAGGCCGATCATATCATTCACACGCGCTCTTGACAAGCACTTTGGTGGCCGGAGGGAGGGTTTCTCAAAAGTCGTTTGCCACCGACGGCGGCGAGAAGCAAGAGGAGAGAAAGATGCGGGACACCCGCACCCGGCAGGGACGCTGCGCTCCCTGCACCCTCGCTGGTGATGGCCTTTGCTTGACTTGTGAGAAACCCTG
>DASZXF010000366.1:0-6645 GCA_035546055.1 Ktedonobacteraceae bacterium | reverse complement strand
TGCCCAGGTCAACGGCATTGAGGTGCTGGCCGCCAGTTCGCCCACGCCTACGCCTACCTCCGGCTCGGGAGCGGGCAATGTGCAGATTAACGCGGGCGGCTCCGCTGCCTCTCCGTTCGTGGCCGATACCGATTACAGCGGCGGAGCGACCGCTGCGGTGAGCAATGCCATCAGCACCAGCGGCGTGAGCAATCCCGCTCCCCAGGCGGTTTATCAGTCCAACCGCTATGGCAATTTTACTTATACCATCCCCGGTCTGACGGCCAGCGGAGCGTACACGGTGCGCCTGCATTTCGCCGAGGAATACTGGACAGCGACCGGCAAACGCATCTTTAATGTCAGCATCAACGGCAGCCAGGTCTTGAGCAATTTTGACATTTTCGCCACGGCTGGCGGGGAGTATAAAGCCGTGGTTGAGCAGTTCAGCGTCACGGCCAGCGGCAGCGGGACGATTACCATCCAGTTCACCACGGTTGTTGATAACGCCCAGATCAACGGCATTGAGGTACTCGGCGGCGGCAGTTCAACGCCCACGCCGACGCCAACAGCTGTGCCAACCTCGACGCCCACGCCGGCTCCCACGCTGACCCCGGTGCCGACGGTGAATCCGACTTCCCCTAACTTTGGCTCGAATGTCTACATCTTTACGCCTTCCATGGCACAGAGCCAGATTCAGTCAACCCTCAACACTATCGCCAATCAGCAGGTCTCGAACGAGTTCGGCAGCCAGCGCTATGCCCTGCTGTTCGCGCCCGGCACCTACGGCTCCAGCGGCAATCCGCTGAACTTCCAGGTCGGCTATTACACCAGTATCGCGGGCCTGGGACGCGCGCCAACTGATGTGGTGATCAATGGTTCCATCGATGTCTACAACCAGTGCGCCGGTACGACCTGCAATGCGACCACGAACTTCTGGCGCTCGTTGTCCAACCTGACCATCAACGTGAACAACTCTAACGCGGGCTGTTACAACAATGAGTTCTGGGCAGTCTCGCAGGCCGCGCCGATCCGCAGGGTTGAGATCAACGGGGCCATGACATTGCAGGACTACTGCACCAATCCGAACTACTCCAGTGGCGGTTTTATTGCCGATTCCAAAATCACCGGCAGTACCATTATCAGTGGCTCGCAGCAGCAGTTCATTGTCAGGAACAGCCAGATCACCGGCTGGAGCAATGGCGTCTGGAATCAGGTCTTCTCCGGCGTGGTGGGGGCGCCCGCGCAGTGCTTCCCGGCTGCTTCGTCGTGCGGTGGTCCATACACCACCCTCTCAACCAGCCCGACTACCCGCGAGGCGCCTTACCTGTACACCGATGCCAGCGGCAACTACAATGTCTTTGTGCCATCGGTGCAGAATAACACCTCCGGTACCACCTGGGCGAACGGAAATACACCCGGTACCTCGCTGTCCCTCAGTTCGTTCTACATCGCGCAGCCGGGCGACTCCGCCGCGACGATCAACAACGCGCTGGCCAACGGGCGAAATCTGATCTTCACGCCGGGCATTTACAATCTGAGCCAGACCATTAACGTGACCAGGGCTAACACGGTCGTGCTGGGTCTGGGCTTCGCCACGCTGATCCCGCAAAATGGCGTGGTCACCATGCAGGTGAGCAATGTGACGGGAGTGATGATCTCCGGGCTCATCTTTGACGCCGGGGCCACCAATTCGTCGGCGCTGCTCCAGGTCGGCAGTAGCGTGGCACACACGAATAACGCGGCCAATCCCACCACGCTGAGCGATGTCTTCTTCCGCATTGGTGGCGCGGAGAACGGCAAGGCGACCAACAGCCTGGTGATCAATACAGATAATGTGATCCTCGACGACATCTGGGCCTGGCGTGCTGACCACGGCACCGGCGCGGGCTGGACCAGCAATACAGCCAACACCGGTCTGATCGTCAACGGCGACAATGTGACGGCCTATGGTCTGTTCGTCGAGCATTATCAGCAGTACGAAGTAATCTGGAACGGCAATGGCGGCACGGACATCTTCTTCCAGAATGAGATGCCCTACGACCCGCCGAGCCAGGCGGCCTGGATGGAGGCCAGCGGCATTGACGGCTGGGCGGCCTTCAAAGTAGCCAATTCTGTGACCAGTTTCCACGGCTACGGCATGGGCAGCTACAGCTACTTCAACCAGGGCGTGAACATCTACGCGGCCAACGCCTTTGAGGTTCCCTCCAACCTGCCGGCGGGCAGTCTGCACGATCTGCTGACCATCTTCCTCTCGACTTCGGGGGCTGGTGGCATCCAGAACGTCATCAACAACACTGGCGGCTCGTCCACCGCCGCTAACCCGGATGTGGCGGTCACGGTGACCAGCTATCCGTAAAGGCGTTTCGTCTGTTGTTCTCCACCTCTCATGAGGAAGAGACAGGAAGAGGCTGGCCAGGAGGGCGGGCAAGCTCGCTCTCCTGGCCGGTCTCTTCCTGTCATGAAACAGTCTGTTCCGGCTAATCGTGCCAGAACAGAGAAGGATACTTGCTTGAGATTACTCGCGGGAGTGAGAGTGAATGGAGAAAGGGAGGAGATCTATGCAAGCCCACGCCACCGAGACGCCACTGAGCGTCTATCAGGAGCATCCACTGAACGCGGGCACGCCACTGGAGCGCCTGTGCAGCTCGTTTCTAACCCCCAGCGAGCTGTTTTTCGTCAGAACACACGGCTCGCTTCCGGCCATTGAGCGGGATACCTATCGCCTGGGAGTCGGCGGCCTGGTTCAACAACCCCTGGAACTGTCGCTGCTGGACCTCTTGAAGCAATTTGAGCAGCACACGCTGACGGCCACGCTGGTCTGCGCGGGCAACCGGCGCAAAGAACTGGCCTCCATTCGTCCCCTGCCGGGCGAACTGCTCTGGGACGCCGATCCGATCAGTACGGCCAGGTGGCGCGGCGTGCGTCTGGCCGAGGTGCTGGCAGCGGCGGGCATCCAGGAAGAGGCGCGCTATGTGGAGTTTCGCGGCCAGGACCAGGCGCGGATTGAGGGGGCACAGACCTTCTTCACCAGTTCCATCAGCCTGGAAAAAGCGCTGGAGCCTGAAGTGCTGCTGGTCTACGAAATGAATGACGAGCCACTGACGAGAGAACATGGTTTTCCCCTGCGTGTCCTCGTCCCCGGCTACATCGGCGCCCGCAGCGTCAAATGGCTGCGGGAAATCATCCTGCTGAATAGCCCCTCCACGAACTATTTTCAGGAGCGCGATTATAAGCTCTTCCCTCCTGGAGTAACGGCGGAAAACGTCGATTGGAGCCAGGGTCAGCCCTTAGAGGAGCTGGTTCTGAATGCTGTGATCTGCACGCCTGGCGACGGCGAGACGCGGCCCGCCGGTCCAACATCCGTGCGGGGCTACGCCATCAATGGCGGCCACGCGGCGATTGAGCGCGTGGAACTGTCCACCGACGAGGGCATAACCTGGACGCCCGCGACCATCACCACGCGCGCGGATCGCTGGGTCTGGTGTCTGTGGGAAACCACCCTCAACCTGCCTCCCGGCCCCTGCCAGCTCACTGTACGCGCCTGGGACGCCGCCGGTCAGACTCAGCCCGCCGACGCGCGTCCCCTCTGGAATTTCAAAGGCTATGCCAATCACGCCTGGCACCAGATTCACCTGTACCTCACCTGAGGATAGATGGGCGGCGGCCTTAAAGAGAAGGCCGCTGCCCATCTATCCTTTAACTGCCGAGCCCAGCGTGCCTCCCATGAAGTAGCGCTGGAAGACGAAGAAGAGAATGAGCATCGGGACAATGTTAAACATCGAGGCAGCCAGCAGCAGGTTGTACTGGGTGTAATGGGCGCTTTTGAAGAAGAACAGGCCGAGGGGCAGGGTATACATGTCCTGCGAGGCCAGGGCCACCAGGGGCCACTGGAAGTCGTTCCAGGCGTTCTGGAAGGTCAGGATCGCCACCACTGTCAGCCCCGGTTTGACCAGGGGCAGAATGATCTGGTAAAAGGTGCGCCAGCGGGACGCGCCGTCGATTCTGGCCGCCTCCTCAAGCTCTTTGGGCAGCACTCTCATAAACTGCGCCATGATAAAGACCGTGAAGGGCTGCGCCATCGCCGGCAGGAGCAGCGCGAAGTACGTATTGTTGATGTGCAGCGTGTTCGCCACCAGAAATTTAGGGATGAGGGTGATGGTTAAAGGAATCATCATCACGGCCAGGGTGGCGGCGAAAATCAACTTCTGGCCGGGGAAATGCATGCGCGCCAGGGCGTAGCCGGCCATAGCGGAGAAGATGACATTGAGCACTGTGGCGCCTCCCGCGTAGATCAGGGCATTGAGAATCCAGCGCAGGAAGTAGGCATTACCCAGGATGGCGCTGTAATTGCTCCAGATCCAGGGATCGGGCAGGAAGCCGGGCGGGAAAGCCAGCACATCATGCATGGTTTTGAACGAGGAAATGAGCGTGAAGACCAGCGGCCCCAGCGAGGTGACGAAGAAGATGCCCAGAAACAGGTAGACGATGAGCTGCCACCAGTTGATGCGCTGTTCCCGGCGCCTGGGAGCGGACGCCGGAGGTCGCGGGTGCGTGGAAATGGGCGTTTGGACCTGTGCCATACTGCTACCCTCCTATGCCTGTGTACCGACATCGATCAGGCGGCGCTGGAGCAGCGTCACCGCGAAGATAATGAGAAAGAGCATGACCGACATGGCCGCCGCCGCGCCGAAGCGGCTCTCATTGAAGGCCGCGTTATAAATCTCCAGCATGGGCGTGAGCGTGGCGTTGAGCGGACCGCCATTGGTCATAAACTTCGCCTGGTCGAACATCTGGAAGGCGCCGATGGTGCCCAGGGCCACGACCAGGAAGATGGTTGGACGCAGCAGCGGCAGCGTGACCATCCAGAGGATCTGGAAACGGCTGGCCCCATCAACCTCGGCGGCCTCCAGCACTTCGCGAGGAAGATCCTGGAGAGCGGCCAGAAAGTAGATCATGAACGAGGCTGCTGTGCTCCAGATATTCATCAGCATAAGCGCGGGCAAGGCCCAGAAGGGATCGTTCAGCCAGTCCGGTCCCGAGACATGCACCAGGGAGAGCAGATAGTTAATCAGTCCATCGGGATTGTAGAGCCAGAGAAAGATCAGGGCGGTCGCGACAGACGAGGTAAGGGCGGGCACATAGAAGGCGGTGCGAAAGATGCCCTTGCCGCGCACCAGCGTTTGCAGCAGCATGGCCAGCAGCAGCGCCAGGAGGGTCTGCCCGAGCACGACAATCACGGTAAACTTGAGAATGTTCACAATGGAGATCCAGAACGGACTGAGCGCGGGATGGCGAAAAAGCTGGGCAAAAAGCGCCTGATAGTTGTGAAAAGCGACGAACTGCGGCGGGGTAAAGCCGATATCGACGGTAAACAGGCTCATGCCAACGCCATACGCCGCTACCAGGACGAAAAAGACCACCAGGACAAACAGATAGGGCAGAAGGAAGAGGTACGCCGCCAGGGTCTCCCCGCGCCGCTGCCGGGCATACGCCGCTTCACTCCTGTCTTTGTGGCCATGGCGTCTTGTCGTGGATGCTGCGGGTTGCGTTGCCATAGAAAAATCTCCTTCCACCTGTGCCAGTACCATTTACCACGTCGGCGCGGACAGACGCGCGGCTGAACCACGCTGCGCGTGCTGGCCGCTGTCACTCAGATGCTCAACCGCCCTCAAGGCGAGTGTTGACCTGGATTTCGGCGTTCTGTAAAGCCGTCTGCGCGCTCTCTTCGTTCAGCAGCACCGCCTGAATAGCATTGCCCAGGTAGGTGCGAATAGCGGTATCCTGAGCACCGTAGTAATCCGCGTAACTGTACGGCGCGGCCTCAAAGAGCACCCTGACTTCAGGATGCGCGGCAAAGTAAGCAGAGCCGGCCAGACTTTTCAGGGTTGGCAGAGCAAAACCGGCTCTCAGTTTGCTCTCCTGCACCGTCGCGCTGGCCATATACCTGATCAATTCCCAGGCGGCATCGGGATGCTGCGTATTCGCGTAGGCCGACCAGGCGTTGGTGAAGCTCAGGTTGGCGGGCTGACCGGTGGGACCGATGGGCAGGGGCGCGATGCCATACTGCATACGCGGGTAGGTTTCCTTGAGATAGGGAATCAGCCAGCCGCCCTCAACGGCCATGGCCGCGCGCTGTTTGCCAAAGGCGTCCCCATTCCACGGCGCCCCGACCGTCGTCGGCATGGCCCCGGTTTTATGCTCGAAGAAGCTATCATAATACTGGAGAGCCTGTACCCCCTGCGGACTATTAAACGCGGCCCGCGTGCCATCTTTGTTCAGCACAGAGCCGCCAGCCTGTTTCAGAAAAGCCCCCCAGCGCGCGAGATCAGGCGAAAGGACAATTCCGTACACCGCGTCGGGCGAACCGGCACGCTTCGTCAGCTTTCGCGCGTAGCTTTGCCAATCACTCCAGGTCCAGCCGGCGCGGGGAGCTGACAAACCGGCGGCCTGCAACTGCTGTTTATTGTAAAAAACCCCCAGGCTGCTCCAGTCCTTGGGCAGACCATAGATCTGCCCGCTGGCGCAGACAAAGGGATTGAGCAGAGTCGCGTAGTAAGCGCTGGCCCTGACCTCATCGCGGGCCATGTAGGGCGAAAGGTTGAGCAATTTTCCCGCGCTGATATATTCGTTGGACATCAAGGGTTGCAAATAGAAAACGTCCGGGAC
>DASZXF010000365.1:0-1931 GCA_035546055.1 Ktedonobacteraceae bacterium | reverse complement strand
TTTTTTTCTTCTCCGCGCTCCGGCGCTTGCGGCGCGCACATTCCAGCAATTGGGGATACGTACAAAAACACAGCACGCTTCGCCGGCGCTATCAGAAAGCCTGCTCCAGAAGCAGAAGGCAGAGATGTCTGCCTTGCTCCTGAGTCTGAGCGCCTCTTCCCTTGTTGAAGCGGCCATCGCCCTGGCAAGCCCTTCTCTCTATGAGGGAATTGTGCGCCTACACAGCGGCGAAATGCATGCCAGGCGAGAGAAACATATCTTTTCCGGCTTGCTGCGCTATCTGGTGCGGATGAGTACGCGCCCGACGCCCTTTGGTCTTTTCGCGGGCATTGCGCCAGGTTTCTTTGGCGAAAAAACGACGCTCCAATTAGGAGTACCGGCTCTGGGACGCCTGCGGACACGACCAGATATGAGCTGGCTACTGGCTCTCCTCAAGCATTTGGAAGCTTCGCCTTCCCTTTTGACTCGCCTGACTGTTCAGCGGAACCAGCTCGTGTATCCTGTCGGCGGGCGCATTATTCTTCTCGACGATGATCCTTATGGGCAAAAGCAGGATCAAACACTCTCTCTGCGCGCGACTCCTGCTGTACGCAAGACCCTTGAATTGACTCATGAGCCTGTTGCCTACCCGGTCCTGCGCGATGCATTGCAAGCGTCCTTTCCCGGAGTAAAACAGGAAAAAATTGTCCACCTGCTTGAGCAACTCTGGGAACATGGCGTGTTGATCAGCACGCTCCACCCATCCCTGACAGACGTTCAACCAGCCTCTACATTGCTGCGGCAACTTGAGAAGCTTGAGGGGACTGATGAGGCTCGCCAGTTGCTCGCCGCTGTGCTGGCATTCTCCGCTGCTGTCGAGCAAGGCAAAGCAGGCCAGCCGCTTGAGTTTCCCGCCGAACTGGCCGCACTCCAGCGGGTGCGAACCTCCAGCCAGAGACATACGCCACTCATCCAGGTGGATAGTCTCCTTTCGCTCTCGGCTCCGACCTTGCACAAGGACATAGGCACGGTGGCCGCTCGTGCCGCAGAGCTTTTGCTACGTCTCACCCCTTTCCCCCAGGGCGCCCCCCATCTTCAGGCGTATCGTCACCAGTTCCTGGAGAAATATGGTCCCGGCGCAGAAGTTCCTCTGCTAGAATTGCTGAGTCCTGAACTGGGCCTGGATGCGCCTCCCGGATACACCCGGCCTCCGCGTGCGTACCAGGAGAATGGGGCTGCTCGCCATCAACATCAGGAGCGGCGCGAGCGCGTCTTGCAAACGCTGATGCAGGAGGCACTCGCCGATCAGAGCCTGGAAGTAGCATTGACCAGGGATCACCTGGCCGCGCTGGAAACCTGGCAGCCGCGCGCGGAACAGGCGCCGCGCTCGCTGGAAATATATCTGCATATTCATGCTGCGTCCCGGCAAGCGCTGGACGAGGGACATTTCTGGGCCATTGTCGGTCCCAATCCTGGTTCAAGCGGGGCTGGCCGCTCCTCTGGTCGTTTCTTTGATCTGCTTGGCCCGCAGACCCTGGATGCTTTGCGGCAGTTGCTGGCTCGCGAAGAGGCGTTGGAAGCAGATGCCATTTTCGCTGAATTCAGTTATCAGCCTACCAATGCTCGCGAGGCCAATGTGGCGCTGCGCCCGCTGCTGCGTACCTACGAGATTGCCGTGGGCACAACTCCTGCCCTGCCCTCAACCTCTGTCATTCCTTTACATGATCTGCTGGTTGGTGTGCGCGATGAGCGTTTTTATCTGCGCTCCCGGCGACTGAATAAACGCGTGATCGTTTGCCAGTTACACATGCTTACCGCAGTTCAGGCTCCCAATGTCTGCCGTTTTTTGACAGAGATCGCTTCTGATGGCTTGCCCATGCTCGCAGGCTTCGACTGGGGCAGCCTGGCCAGTGCCCCTTTTCTCCCACGTGTGACCGTGCCACATGGGGCAC
>DASZXF010000364.1:0-10511 GCA_035546055.1 Ktedonobacteraceae bacterium | reverse complement strand
AAAGCCATCAGCCGCCCTGCTGCATATCAGCGCCGACAGTCGCTATGGGCTTTTTCTCAATGGAAAACGCCTGGGCACCGGCCCGGCACGCGCGTTCCATTTCCACTATGAATATGATACTTACGAGATTACAGAGCATCTCACCCCCGGCGTCAATCTTGTCGCTGTACAGGTGCAGCACTGGGGCGAGGCGACCTTTCAACATCAGGTCGGGCGCGGCGGCCTGCTGCTGGAGATAGAGGATACCGGCAACGGCGCGATCCTCCTGGCCTCAGATGCGAACTGGCGCGTCTGGCACACCAGAGCTTACCGCCAGAACACGCCGCGTATCGCCTGCCAGTTACCCTGGGAAGAACAGTTCGACGCGCGTCTCCACCCGGAAGGCTGGCAGATCAGCACGTTTGCTGACTCCCACTGGCCAGAAGCGCAGGAAATTGGGAGCGTCGGCTGCGCCCCCTGGGGCACTCTTGCGCCGCGCACTATCCCTTTTCTGACGGACGAACCCTGTGAACCTGTGCAGAGCTGGTCCTGTGGCGTTTTCCAGCGTCCTGAAGTTGTCGCGGCGGTGCATTTGCTGCCCTCTCTTGCTCCCGGCGACCAGAGCGCGAACCAGCATCCCATCGACGCTGTGCTGGCCGCACGCCTCTGCGCGCCTCGCGCGGGAAATGTCACCCTGAAGCTGTGCAGCCTGTATAGCAACGGCACAGAGCCTGTGCTGTGGATCGATGGCGTCAAGCTGCCGTGGCAACCTTCCGCTGTCGATAGAGAGGCCCACCTTTTTCTGGAGGCAGGCGAACACCTGCTTCTGCTGGACTGGCAGGGCGAAACACACGATACCGATCTCACGATGACAGCGCGAGGCATCCCTGGTCTGCGCCTGATCTCGCTGCCCTTTGTGGATCAGCAGACGGGGCAGCTCTGGGCGCTCACCCTTCAGCCCGGCGAAAAACGGGAGCAGTTGCACGCCGCCACCAGCAGCCTCGATCTTCAGACCTGCGCCGTCCCCTGGCAGACGGTAGCGGAACACGATACTCCACCGGTCGATGTCTACATGGAGATGACGGCCAGCGTAGCGCTCGTAGCAGAGCGGCTGCCAGTAAGCTTTCCCCCGACCATTCCACCCGCTGGCGAGCAGCAGGCCCGGCGCTACCTGCTCGATTTTGGACGCGAACTGATTGGCTGGCTGGAATGGGAGGTAGAAGCCGAGGAAGGGGCGGTGCTGGATATGCTGGGCTTTGAAGGCATACAGGACGGCGAACTGCTGATGACGGAACTGATGAATAACACGCTGCGCTATACCTGCCGGGCGGGTCGCCAGGTGTATCGTTCGCATCTGCGGCGCGGCTTCCGCTATCTCTTGCTGTCCGTTCACTCCACACCAGCGCCGCTCACGGTCTTTTCCCTGCGCACAGCGCTCGCGACCTATCCGGGTCCGGCGCGCGGCTCTTTCTCCTGCTCCGATGAGCGCCTGACCCGCATCTGGCAGATGTGTACCGACACGCTGCGCCTGTGTACCGAGGATACGTTTACCGATTGTCCCACTTACGAACAAACCTTCTGGGTTGGGGATAGCTACATCGACACCCTGGTTCACACAGCAGTACATGGGGATATGCGCATTGTCGAGCGCTGTTTAAGGCTCTGCGCCGACTCCTTGCGCATTTCTCCACTGGTCCCTTCACAGCTCCCCAGAGGCTGGGAGCACATTCTTCCGAACTGGAGCTGGTTCTGGATGCTGAGCTGCTACGAGTACTACCAGATAAGCGGGAAGCGCTCATTTGTACGCGACCTCTATCCGGCGCTCCGCCAGCAGGCAGCCTTTATCGAGCAGGCTCGTGAGAGTCACGGACTTTTTACCACGCCAGCCTGGCACTTCCTGGAATGGTCCAGGCTTGACGAAGGACCGGACTATCTTATGGCCCATGAAAGTATGCTGGCCTGCGCAGCGCTCAAAAAAACCGCCGCACTGGCAGCCGTCGCGGAGCAAGCGCAGGACGAGCAACGCTGGCTACAGACAGCGCGGGAGTTGCAAAACGCCATTCACCGCGCCTTCTGGTCAGAGCAAGAGCACGCCTTTGTCGATAGCCTGCACAGCGATGGCACACCGAGCAGCGTTTTTTCGCAGTCCACTAACGTCTGCGCCCTCTTCGCCGATCTCCTGACAGGCGAGCAGCGCACCCACCTGCTGACCACCCTGGCTCATCCTCCGGCGAACTGGGTCCGCTTTGGCACGCCCTGGCTGTATTCCTTCTATCTCAGAGAACTGGCCCGCGAGCAGCGCAGCGAGGAAATGCTCGCGCTGATGCGCGAACACTGGGGAGCGATGCTCGATAAAGGCGCCACGACCGCCTGGGAGACCTTTCCCGGCTGGGAAATAAACGGCCACTGGACGCGCTCCTGGTGCCACGCCTGGTCATCCCTGCCGGCCTACTTGCTCTCCAGCAACGTCCTGGGCATTCGTCCCGCCACACCGGGCTTTGCGCACGCCATCATCGCGCCGCAACTGGCCTGGCTCTCCTGGGTACGGGGCACGCTGCCCACGCCACACGGCGAGATCGCGCTCCAGGCAAAGCGCACCGGGCAAGGACTGCTGGTTGAGATTGCCCTGCCCGCGACCATCACGGCCCGCGTCGAATTGCCTCGCGAGGACGCGGGACGGCGGTACAGCACGTCGGCCATCCTCGGTCCCTACGAAACCATGGCCCAGGAAGAACGCTCCTGGACCATAAACCTGCCAGCAGGAGCCCACACGACCATCACCTTGAGTTAAACCAGGCAAAGGAGTTCTCTTATGAAAGACCTTACCTCTATCTCTGGACTGGATCTGCGCCTGGATGAACAGCGCCTGGCGCTCGCTTTCGGGCCAGACATGCTGCATCCAGCCGGCGAAATCCGTCGCCTGGATGATATTCGCGCCTCGTTAGAGAATCCCCAGGCTACCGGACCAGAGCACCTCTACACCATCTATATGGATATCGCCCGCCGGGATGATCTTCCCGCCCTCACGGCTCAGGGCTTGCTCTATGGCGCTGTAGTGTACAATAGCGGCACCGTCGGACATGAGCGCCTGCGCAGCCAGGGACACATTCACTCCGAAAAACCCGGCACCGGCCTGCGCTACTCGGAAATATACGAATTCTGGAGCGGGCAGGGCTTGATCTATCTCCAAAAGGAATGCGCCCCCATCGTCAGCGAAGCCTATCTGATCCCCGTCAGCGCCGGGGATAAAGTGGTCATCCCTTATGGCTGGGTCCACCTGGTCGTCACCCTGGGCGATGAAGTGCTCTCCTTTGGAGCCTGGTGCGCGCGAGCCAATACACTGGAGTATGAAGCGCTGCGCCAGCTTGGCGGACCCGCGTACTTCGTTCAGGCCGATGGATCGGTGAAAACGAATCCTCGCTACACGAGCATTGCCAGCATACGCTCCATAACGCCTGATCGCTTACCCACATGCGGCCTTCCCACCGACCAGCCCATCTATACAACCTGGCAACAACGCCCGGATCTCCTGGCATTTATGGCCAACCCGGAAATAACTGGCGATCTCTGGCATAACCTGGCTACCCGCCTGACAAATCATGGGTAGCAGTTCCATTGACAAACAGGAATGTATTGGCTATACTTGCGATATTGGTCGACCAGTTGACCGGTATACCAATAGCAAAGATGAGAGATGGCCGGGTGGCGGGCGCGGATATTGCTTTTGCAAGGAAGAGGTGATTATGCAACTTGTTGAAAAAGTCGCGATTGTGACGGGCGCTGGCGCTGGCATCGGACGGGCCATCGCCCTGAAACTGGCTCAGGAGGGTGCGCGGGTCGTAGTCGCTGAGTACGTGGCAGAGAAAGCTGAGGCTGTGGCGCAGGAAATCCGGGCCAGCGGGCATGAAGCGCTGGCCATTCCCACGGATGTCGCGCGCGAAGATTCAGTGCAGGCCATGCTGGAGCAAACCCTGGCCCATTTCGGCAGCGTTGACCTCCTGGTGGCGAACGCTGGTATCCAGCGGCGCTATTTTGTTCACGAACTTTCTACCGCCGAATTTTCGGCCATGCTCTCGGTTAATCTCCTGGGGGTGTTTCAGTGCAGTAAGGCGGTGCTCCCTGGATTTTATGCCCGGAAAAGCGGGAATATCATTATCATTGCTTCGGACTCTGGCAAGCAGGGCTATGCGCATAACGCGGCCTATTGCGCGAGCAAGTTTGGCGTCCTGGGCTTTATGGAATCGCTGGCCGACGAGGCCCGCGCGTACAAGGTGCGGGTCAATGCTATCTGCCCGGCGGGGGTCAAAACGGCCATGAGCGCGTCCACGCCGACGCTTGAGGGTGGTCTGCTGGATACGCGCTTCTTTATGGAACCGGATGAAATCGCGGATGTCGTCCTGTTTCTGGCCACACCTCAGTCCCGCGCCATACATGGTCAGACGTTGCAGGTCTACGGAGGCGTCGACTACCAGCTTCTGTAGCCGTCTTTCTTGAAGCACCTGGCGGAGAAAAGGCTGCTGTTCTCGCGGGAAAGAGCGCCTTTTCTCTCACCTGGAAGAGAGAAACCAGGGTAAAGAATGTATGCTTGAACGAGTTGATCATATCGCCATAGCGGTCTGGGACATCGATCATGCCCTGCCCTACTATGTCGATACGCTGAAACTTTCGATGACTGGCGATGAACTCCTGCCAGAAGTGGGAGTACGCCTGGTCTACCTGGACGCCGGCAATACCTTTATTCAACTGGTACAGCCAACAACCTCGCCTTCCATTACGCGCTTTCTCACGGAGCGCGGAGAAGGTCTGCACCATATCTGCTTCGGGGTGCAGGCCATCTCGGATACGCTGGCAGGCCTGGGTATGGAGAGCCAGGCGGGGATTTTCCTGGGAGGACGCCAGCGTTTATGTACCTTCATCGCCCGGCCCCCCAATCATATTCAGATTGAATTAACCGAGCACGCCCCGTATGGTGAGTTCTCTCACCCGGAACCCACTTAGCGCGGCCTCGTGATCGACTGACACTTGAGAATCCGCTTAGAAATAAACTTTTTCGTTAGAAAAACTTGACTGGCTGTTGGTACACATGTATCTTAGATCATACCTTTTCTCTCGACTGGCGCAAATGAGAAGAGCAAGCAGGCTGGTGATCCATTTTGATGGCGGACCTCCCGGCGCTCTGCTCAGGGAAATCAGCACGTTTTCGTTTCAGAGGGATAGCAGAAGGTATCCCTGCATCAGCAATGATGCGACACTGGCACAGGTTAGAACACGCCAAAGGAAGGATATTGATGAGTAAATCGGATACATGGGAACAGCGTCTGAAGCAGGATCGACGGCGGGTGATTATTCTGGATGATGATCCAACCGGCACGCAGAGCGTTGCCAATGTTGAGGTCATTTTGCGACCGGCGCTCCCGGCCTATCGGCGGTTTTTTAGCTCGACTGAGCGCGCGGTCTATGTGTTGAGCAATACACGCGCGCTCAAACAAGAGACGGCGGTGGATCTGCTGCGGCGGATTCGCGCGGAGGTTGAGCAGGCGGCGCACGAGGCGGGGGAAGGGGTGAGCATACTTTTGCGCGGCGATTCGACGCTGCGCGGCCACGTTTTTGCGGAGATGGATGTGCTGGCAGAGGGCGTAGATGACGCGGTGTTGCTCTTTGTGCCGGCCTTCCCAGATGGCGGGCGGGTGACCATAAACGGTGTGCATTATCTACTCAACGGGGACGAAAAGACGCCGGTGGCGCAGACGGAGTTCGCCAGGGATGCCACTTTTGCCTATCACAGCCTGGCGCTGGTGGACTGGGTAGCGGAGGTGGGACAGGGACGAACTGCCCTCTCGCTGCCCCTGTCCCACCTCCGTTCTCAGGGAGCGGCGGCGCTCCGCCAGGTCTTGCTGGAAGCGCCGGCGGGTACGGTGGTGGTGCCGGACGCGGAAACCAACGAGGATCTGGAAATGCTGGCGCGCGGTCTGCTGGACGCTGAGGAGGGTGGACGCCGGGTGATTGTCCGCTCTGCTTCGCCGTTCGCGGCCTTGCGCGCCGGGCTACGTCCCGCGTTCAGACAGCCGGCGCTGTCTGGCCAGGACAACCGCGTGCTGGTGGTCTGCGGTTCGCACACCGAGGCCAGTACGCGGCAACTGGCCAGCCTGGAGGAACGCACCACGCCTGTGATCACCGTACCCATTGACTGGCTGCTCAACGAAGGGCTGGAAGGCGTGGTGCCGCACCTGGCGGTGCAGGTCAACCTGGCGCTGGAAGAACGGCGCTTTGCGATTCTGGCAACCGAGCGCACCCGTCAGCCCCGGCACAGCGACCTGGCGGCGGGCGCGCAGGTCATGGCCGCGCTGACCGCCATCGTGGCGCGCGTGGCCGGCTCCTGTGACGCGGTGATCGCCAAGGGCGGGATTACCGCCGCGCAGGTCGCGACAGATGGTCTGGCTGCCACACGCGCCGTTGTGCAAGGCCAGCTTGAGGCGGGCGTCCCACTCTGGAATCTCACTCTGGCCGATGGGCGCACGCTGCCCTACGCGGTGATCCCTGGCAATGTGGGCCACGAGCATACCCTGGTTAATGTGGCGACTCAGTTCCAGGCCGCGCCGCTCAAAGCCACCGCGCGCAGGACTTCGCCAATGCTGCAGCCCATCGAGCAAAAGTCGCTGGTGGCCGAAATCACGCAGCGCTTGCTGGACTATCTGCTCTCCGGTGAGATCAAGCCGGGCAGCCGCTTGCCCTCCGAGCGCCAGCTTTCAGAGGCACTGGGGATGGGACGCTCAACGCTGCGCGAATCGTTGAAGGCGCTGACTCTGCTGGGACTGTTGGAGGTGCGCCAGGGTGACGGGACATATCTGAAAAAAGCTGACTCGGTGCTGCTGCCGCGCATCATCGAGTGGGGTCTGCTGCTGGGAGAGCAGCGCACGATGGATCTGATCGAGGCGCGTCAGAAAATCGAGGTGATTATCGCCGAGCTGGCGACCCGGCGGCGCGATTATCGCGCCATTGAGGAGCTGCGTAAGATTATGCAGCGCTTGCAGCAGGCGGGTGCGGATTACCAGGAATTTGTCGATGCCGACGTGGCCTTTCACCTCAAGCTGGCCGAGATCGCGCGCAATACAGTGCTGCGTGACATCCTGTCCAGCATTCAGGCGCTCCTGCGGGCCTGGATCATTCGCGTCATCGAATCGGCGGGCACGACCGATTTTTCATACCGGGAACACCTGGCGATTTTTGAAGCCGTGGAACGTGGAGACGCCAGAGCAGCGGCGGAGGCCATGCAAGCCCATATGGATTCCGCGCGCCGGCGTCTGATTTTAACCATTACAAAGGAATAGCCAGCGCTGGCAGGCGTCATCCTGACCTGCCGGATACGGGCCAGGGATGGCCCGACAATGACAAAGGAGTACGCTTATGAAAGCGTCCATTATGGATGCCCCGCACAGTATGCGAGTAGACACCTGGGACACGCCTCGTATTGGCCCGGAGGAGGTGCTGGTCCAGGTCAAAGCGGCGGGTCTGTGCGCCGGCGACATGTATTTTTATCTTGGCAAGAACCCCTACGCGCAGTATCCCCAGATTTGCGGGCACGAAATCGCCGGGGTGGTGGTCGAAGTCGGCAGCGCGGTCACCGGACTGGCAGCGGGAATGCCCGTGGTGGTTGAGCCGTTCATCGGCTGTGGTCACTGTTATCCCTGCCGGATCGGCAAAAGCAACTGCTGCGCGAACTTGCAGATCATCGGCGTGCATCGACCAGGAGGCTATGCCGAATATCTGACCGCTCCGGCCACGCACATTCATCGGGTGCCCGCTGAAATGTCGATGACCAGAGCCTCGTTTGTAGAGCCGCTGGCCATTGGCGTGCAGGCCTGCCGGCGTGGCGCGGTGGGCAGCGGGGAACAGGTGCTGGTCCTGGGCTGCGGCCCTATCGGCCTGGCTTTGATCGAAGTCGCGCGGGCGCGGGGGGCTGCGGTCATGGCCGTGGATACCCTGCCGGCACGCCTGGAAACCGCCGCCCGCCTGGGGGCTGAGCCAATGCCAGCCGGTGAACAGTTACTTCCCGCGATCTTAGAACGCACCGGCGGCGAAGGAATGCCCGTGGTCATGGAGGCCACCGGCGTAGCCAGCGTGATAGAGCAAACGGTCGACCTCGTAGCCGCCGGGGGACGTATTGTCATTGTGGGCCTGGTACCGGCTGGCGTGGGTGTGACCTTCCCTGGCCTGGATTATACGCGCAAAGAGATGACGGTGCTCGGTTCGCGCGCCTCGGTCAATTGTTTTCCTGAAGCACTGGAACTGCTGGCGGGAAACCTGATTACCTATCCTGACCTGGCCACCGAGTTCAGTCTGTGGGACGCTCCCCAGGTCTTTGCCGACCTGGCAGCGCATCCGGGCAAGGTCCACAAGGGCGTTTTCCTGGCGTAGATCACGGGAGTTGCCGAGCAACGAGAGAAGGAGAAAATGATGAGAATCGCCGTAATGGGCGGGGGAGCCATGGGCGGTATCTGGGCAGCCCGCCTGATGCAAAGCCAGCAGGAGGTCAGCATTATCGATGTTGCGCCCAACCTGCTCACCGCGCTCAAAGTGCAAGGACTGACCGTCGAGCACGCGGGCCAGAGCACAACCGTCTGGCCACGCGCCACGGATAAGCCCCGGGAGATCGGGACGGTGGATGTCGTGTTCTTTTTTGTCAAGGCGCAACACACCGCTTCGGCGGCTCAGATGGCCCGGCCCCTGGTCGCGGATACCACCCTTGTGGTCAGTCTGCAAAATGGTTGGGGCAATGCCGATGTGCTGGCGCAGACCTATCGCGCGGAGCAGATCGTTGTCGGCGTGACGTACCACAGCGGCACGCTGCTGGCCCCTGGACGCGTTGGCCACACCGGCACAGGCGCAACTTACCTGGGTCCATACAGCGCTGGCGCGGGCCTGGAGTCCACGCGTGTGGTCAGCGAGCTGCTGGCCGGGGCTGGCCTTGAAAATACGCCCACCATGGAGGTCAAAACGGAGATCTGGAAGAAGCTGATTCTCAATGCCGCCACTCTGCCCACAGCGGCCCTGACGACCCTGCGCGCCGGAGAACTGGGTCAGCATAGCGAAATGCTCGACCTGGTGGATACCCTCGCCGCCGAGGCCGTGGAGGTCGCGCGGGCGCGGGGCTACAAGATCGACCTGGAGGAGCGCCTTGAGCGCATTCACGCCGTCCTGGCCGGCGCGGGCGCGGGCAAACCCTCGATGCTACAGGATGTCGAGGGACGGCGCAAAACGGAGATTGAAGTAGTCAACGGCGCGGTCGTCAAAGCGGCTCAGGAAGTCGCCCTGGAGGTTCCGCTCAATCGCGCCTGCGTGGCCCTGATTCACGGTCTGGAAAGGAGCTGGCAGCGATGACCACGCGTCTGAAGTTTCTGGGAGTAGCGGGCTATGAGATTACCTGGAGCGATCACCGCATCCTCATTGATCCCTGCCTGAGTGCCAACCCGGCGGCCCCGGTGCGCCATGAAGACCTGGCCACGCCCGATGTCATCCTTGTTTCGCACGCGGCTTTTGATCACTTCGGTGATACCTTCGCCATCGCGCAGCGCACTGGCGCGCCGGTTGTCTGCGGCGGCGATGTGCGCAATTTGCTCCTGGCCATGGGCCTGCCCTCTGAACAGGTGCGCGCGACTGTCTGGGGGCTTACCACCAGGGTCAACGGCATCACCATTCATCCGGTTGAGTGTCATCACTGGTCACAGGCGCAACTGCCCAACGGCCAGTGGATCTCCGGCGTGCCTATGGGTTTTATTGTGCAGACCGAGCCGGAGGTGAGCATTTATCATTATGGCGACACAGCTATTTTTAGCGACCTGCGCCTGCTGGGACAGCTCTATCACCCCACGGTTGGTCTGCTCGGCTGCTCCCAGCCACAGATCCTCCTGCGCACTGTACCCGGCCCTGGCGAGATCCTCACCGGAGAACTCTCTCCGCGTGAGGCCGCGCTGGCCGCCGAGTTTCTGGGCGTCAGGCTGGCGGTGGCCTGCCATTACCTGGACCTGGAGCAACAGCCAAGCGAAGCCAGCGATGTGGCCGCCTTCCTGGCAGCAGTGAAAGAATATGATACCACCCACACACGCCAGGCGGTCGCCCCCAGAGTCGGGACGACCCTGCTGCTGAATGGCTCAGACTGGAAACTGGAGGACTGAAAGATGAGACTGGTACGTTATCTGCACAACGGCGAGATTGGCATCGGCGTCAAACTGGCAAACGGCGTCGCGCCGACCGGCTACAGCGACATGCTGGCCTTTATTCAGGCCGGCGAGGTGGCCTTGCAGAAGGCACGAGCCGCTGCCACTCGCGCGGAGAGGGTGGCCGATTATCTCACCCTGGCCCCGCTGCCCAATCCTGGCAAAGTGCTTTTCAGCGGCCTCAATGATCGCAGCCATCTTGAAGAAAATCCCGGCGCTACGCTCCCGACGTATCCGCAGTTTTTCGCCAAGCTGCCCTCTTCTATCATCGGACCCGGCGAGGCCATTCGCCTGCCCGAACCACAGAGCCAGGTGGAT
>DASZXF010000363.1:0-3707 GCA_035546055.1 Ktedonobacteraceae bacterium | reverse complement strand
GCATGGGGCTGCGGTGAGACAGGGCTTTCTCGCTTTCCTGTTTTGCCTCTGTTGCCTTTATCAGTCATCCCCAATTTTTCTAGCGCCGCGTTTCCCCACCTCATCCTTTACCCTGGGTGGGGCACAACAAGCGGTGGATGACTCATGAAGTTTGAAGAATGATGCTCTTTTGAGGGTGGGGAGGCATGGCGAGCAACAGAAGGAAAATTATCAGAAGAGGAAAAGCGATACGTGAAAAGGCTCTGGCGCACGAGACACCACATCGCAGGCAAGGCTTCGGCGTGCCCCAGGGGCAGGCAGATTAATTTTTTTGCTGGACTGCTGTGTACACGACATATGCTAGCTAGCGGCTGGACACGCGATATACAGGTAGTAGACAGAGATAGAGCACCGCATCGCGCGGTGCTCTATCTCTGTCTACTACCTGCATATCGCGTGTCTACAGGTGTGTCTACAATCTGCCCAGGATGATTTCGCAGGTGAACTGTTCCAGCTTTTTGGCTTCGTCGGGCGCGACTTTTTCGCGATAGGCTTCGTCGATGGCCGGTGCCTGGGCGGCAGCGGTGACGATGGCCAGTTCGTCGGTCAGGGTTTCGGCCTGCAACTCGGCTTTGTGGCGCTCAAGCATGGCGGCCAGTTCCGCGTCGGTTTCCAGGCGCAGAGCGATGTGATCCTCGATCTTGAAGCCGGCTTTTTTGCGCATGTCCTGGATGTAGTGGGTCAGGTCGCGCACCAGACCCTCCTCGCGCAGTTCAGGCGTGATGGTGGTTTCCAGGGCGACGACATAGCCGTGTTCCTCGGCGGTCACGAAGCCGGGGCGCGCGGTTGAGACAACCTCGACCTCCTCGGCGCTCAGTGTGACTTGCTGACCCTCAACGGTGAAGCTGAGGGAGCCGGTGGTCTGAAGCTGGCGGGCCGCTTCGTTGGCGCCGTGGGCGTCCAGGGCTTTGAAGCGCGCCAGGATCTTTTGCACCAGGGGACCATATTTCGGTCCCAGGATCTTGACCTGCGGTTTGAGCGTGTACGCCAGCATGTCGTTGTCGGCGCTGAGCAGGTTGAGCTGTTTGATGTTCAACTCTTCCAACACCTGGGCCTGCTGACGAGTCAGGGCTTCCTCCTCGTCCTGCCTGGTCACGCGCACGTGCAGGGCGTTGAGCGGCTGGCGCACTTTGATCTGGGCTTTCTCGCGCGCGGCGCGTCCCAGACCTACCACGCGCATGACCAGTTGCGTCTCGCGCGTCAGTTTCTCGTCGATCAGCTTTTCGTCCACCAGCGGCCAGTCGTTGAGATGGATACTGAGCGGTGCGTTCTCATCGACGCTGCGCACGAGATTCTGGTACAACTCTTCCGCTGTGAAGGGCACGAAGGGCGCCAGCAGCTTGAGCAGCGTGGTCAGGCACTCATAGAGCGTCAGATAGGCTGCTACTTTGTCGGTATCCATGCCCGTCGAGTAGAAGCGTTTGCGATTGCGCCGCACGTACCAGTTCGAGAGATCCTCCAGGAAGTCCTGCATGGCCATGGCGGGATGCTCGGTGTCGTAGTTCTCCAGCCCTTCCGTGACCGCGCGGATGGTCAGATGCAGCTCTGAGATGATCCAGCGGTCGATCTCGCTGCGTTCGGCCACCGGCAGGTTGTACTGCGTGGGGTCGAAGGCATCGATATTGGCGTAGGTCACGAAGAACGAGTAGATGTTCCAGATCTTGTCCAGCGTGCGCCGCACCAGCATCCATTTTTCGGGCAGGCGTACGGGCCGGCCTGTGCGCTGCGCCTGTTCCATGTCCTCCGGCGTCGGGATGCGCGGAAAATTCAGATTCTGCTCCGGCGTGTGATTGGCGTAGAGCCAGCGCATGGTGTCCGAACCCACGCGTTCGGCAGCTGCGTCGAACTCGACGAAGTTCTTGCCAGTTTTGTGCATGGGCTTGCCATCCTCGCCCATCAGCGTCCCATAGCCAAAGAGGGTCAGGAAGGGCGCGGTATTCTCCAGTACGGTGCTCATGACCAGCATCGAGTAGAACCAGTTTTTAAACTGGCCGGGGAAGGACTCGGTAACGAAGTCCGCCGGGAACCACTTGCGCCAGTGCTCCGGGTCGCTGCGGTAGCCCATGGTCGAGAAGGGCACGATGCCCGCGTCCAGCCAGGGATTGCCGACATCTTTGATGCGTCCGACCTCGGCGCCGCAGCCCTTACAGGCGATCTTCACATTGTCCACCCAGGGACGATGCGGCGAATGGCCCTCGAACTCTTCCCAGCCGGAGACCGCGCGCGCTTTGAGTTCTTCTTTGCTGCCGATGACCTCGAACGTGCCGCATTGCGGGCAATCGTAGATGGGCAGAGCCAGACCCCAGTAGCGCTTCTTGGAGATCATCCAGTCGTCCATGTTGGTCAGCCAGTCCATCTCGCGATCAAAGCCGAAGGCGGGAATCCATTTGATCTGCTTGACGACCTCCATGATATCGTAGCGCAGCTTATCCATGGAGATAAACCACTCATCAACCAGGCGGAAGATCAGTTCGGTTTTACAGCGCCAGCAGACTGGATAGCGGTGGCGGAAGGTCTGCGGACGATAGAGCAGCTGCTTCTGCGTCAGGTTTTCCGCCACCTGCTGACCGACCTGGGACGCGCTCTGCCCGGTCAGCCAGTCGTAGCCTTCCGTGTACACGCCGAAGTCATCCACCGGCGCGATCACCGCCAGATTGAACTCTTTGCCCAGGCCGAAGTCCTCGCGACCGCAGCCGGGAGCGATATGCACGATACCCGTACCGTCCTCGGAACTGACCTCTTTCCAGGGCACAACCTGGTGCTCCACGCCCTGCGCGGCGGGCAACTCGTCAAAGGGACCGCGATACTTCAGGCCGACCAGGTCGTGACCTTTGAGCGTCTCAACCACGTGATAATCGCCCTTGTCGCGTCCCTTCAGTTGTTTGAGCACGCTCAGCAGCTTCTCCGCCAGGTAGTAGAACTCTCCATCCTGCTCAACCTTGACGTATGAGAGGTCCGGGTGAACCGCCGCCGCCACGTTCGCGGCCAGCGTCCAGGGCGTCGTCGTCCAGACCAGCAGATACTCGCCGGGACGCTCCACCAGCGGCAGGCGCACATACAGGCTGAGATGATCGATTTCGCGGTAATCCTCGGTCAGCGTCTCCATGTTGGAGATGCCGGTCGCGCAGCGCGGACACCACGTCATGACATCGTGGCCCTTGTAGAGCAGTCCCTTCTCCTGGCACGTCTTCAGAAACGACCAGATGGTATAGTTGTTTTCGTCGGAAAGGGTATAGTAGTCATTACCCCAATCGGCCCACTGGCCCAGGCGGATCGATTGCCCGATGATGCGTTTGGCGTAGGTAAAAACGCGCTCTTTGCATAGATTGACAAAGTTCGCGATACCAAATTTTTCAATGTCCTGCTTGTTTTCAAACTTGCGCTCTTTCTCTACCTCTACTTCAACCCACAGACCCTGGCAGTCGAAGCCATTCTGGTAGCGCTGCTGATAGCCCTGCATGGTTTTAAAGCGCTGGTAGAGATCCTTGTACGTGCGGCCCCAGGCGTGATGCACGCCCATGGGGTTATTCGCGGTCATGGGACCATCCAGGAACGAATAGCGCTTCTCGCTCTGCGCGTTGCGCTGGAGATATTTGTGCAGGACATCATGCTCGTCCCACCACTTTTGGATAGCGTGCTCCAGCTGTGGATAGTCCACCTGATCCGCC
>DASZXF010000362.1:0-4568 GCA_035546055.1 Ktedonobacteraceae bacterium | reverse complement strand
GATAATCTCTCCGTTCAATCCCCAGGCACCCGCTTCCATCCGCATCACCGGCGTTTTCCGCACATATCCCGCAATACGTTTACTGGCTTTTTCAATCTCTGCGCGCATGACATGCTCCGTGAAAATAAAGGCGGCAGCGCTGTTCACGCCGCCACGAAAAATGGCACAAAAAAGATGTAACACCTTCACTGTAATCATGTCCTGGCTCGGATGTCAAACAATCTTTTGCATACTCAGCATCAAAATAATTTATATCATATCAGCGTTTTATACCTCTCCGTAGAGTACCTGACCGCCTACGATGGTCGCGGCCACGCCGTTCTCGCGTAGTTTCGCGGGTTCGATGGTCAACAGGTCGTCGCGCAACACGACGGCATCGCCGAGCTTGCCGGGGATGAGCGAGCCTTTGTCGCGTTCTTCGCCGGCGGCGTAGGCGGCGCCGAGAGTGTAGCCCCAGAGTGCCTTGACAACTGGCAGCGCCTGTTCGGGCATCCAGGCCGCGCGTTCCGGGGTGGTGGGATCGTTGCGCTGGATGGCGGCGTACAGGATCTGCAGCGGATCAAAGGTTTCTACCGGCGCGTCTGAGCCCAGGGCCAGGGGGATGCCCATCTCCTGCATGGTGCGATAGGCGTAAGCGCGGCGGGCGCGGCGACCCCAGTAGCGCTCGGCGAGGTCGCGGTCGGCTACGGCGTGGAAGGGCTGAACCGAGGCCACGACTCCCAGGCGGCGCATGCGCTCCAGATCTTCCGGCGCGACCAGTTGCGCGTGCTCGACGCGGTAGCGCAGGCGGGCCAGGGTTTGCTGCTGGTTGGCGTCGTGCAGACGTTGCTGCGCTCGCTCAATCGAGTTAAGCGCCACGTGTACCGCGCGGTCGCCGATGGCGTGAATGGCGATGCTCAGACCCAGCTCCGAGGCGGTGCTGACCGTCTCCATCATTGCTGCTTCTGGAAGAGCCAGGATGCCGCGATTGTCGGGATTGCCCTCGAAGCCGGCCAGCATGGCGGCGGTTTGCGAGCCTAGCGTACCATCGGCGAAGATTTTGATGCCCGCCAGGCGCAGCATGTCGTCGCCAAAGCCGGCGCGCAGACCCAGCGCCTGCAATTCGGGTAAAGCCTGGCGCGGCAGAATCATCTGCACGCGTACTCCCAGTTCGCCATCGTCGCGCAAACGCTGGAAGAGGTCCAGCGCATCGCTGCCCTCGATGTCGTGAATGGTAGTGATGCCCGCGCGCAGCAGTTCGCCCAGAGATTGGCGCACCAGGTGGCGAGTCAGCACAGGATCGCTTTTATCGATGACCCGGTAGACCAGATTGGTCGCCTCTTCCTCCTGTAAAATGCCGCTCGGCTGACCTGAGCTATCGCGCAGAATGGCGCCGTTGGCGGGATCAGGCGTATGCTCGTCAATGCCGGCGCGTTGCAGAGCCAGCGAATTGACCCACAGCAGATGGCCGTCCTTGCTCCACAGCGCGACCGGGTGCGCGGGCGCCGCCGCGTCCAGCGAGGCCTTGCCGGGAAAACGCTGGCCCGGCCAGGTGCCCTTATACCAGCGTCCACCCTGAATCCACTGGCCCGCAGGCGTCTGAGCCGCGCGCTGGCGTACCAGTTCCGCCACCTCCTCTTCGCTCTGACAGTCGGCGGCATCGATGTAATGCGCGCGATAGGCCGTTGAGAGCAGATGAATGTGCGCATCGATAAAGCCGGGCAGGACCGTCTGACCGCGCAGGTCCACCAGCTCGGTCTGCTGACCACCCACGCGCCGCACCTCGTCATTTTCGCCAATCGCCAGAATGCGCCCGCTGCGCGTATCCACCGCCATCGCCCGCGCTCTGGGCTGCGTGGCATCCATGGTGTAAATGTTTCCGTTGAGGTAGATAATTGTGCTCATGGCTCACTCCTGCTCTCATTTACTCAGCCGTTCCTGGCGCGAAATCACATACACACTCACCAGAATCAGCACCCCACCGATGATAGTAGTCGGCAAAATCTCATCTCCGAGCATCACAATGGCCAGGGCCGCGCCCAGCAAGGGCTGGATGAACAGCGTGGTCGCCGCGCTAGAACCCTCCACGCGTTCCAGACCTTTGAACCAGGCCAGGTAGGCGGCGACAGTGGACATCACCGCCAGCCAGATCAGGCCCAGCCAGCTCTGCCAGCCAGCGGGCTGCCAGCCGTGTGCCGCCACCTCGTAGCCGGCCATGGGTATCCAGAAAACCGTACTGCCCACAATCGCCGCCGCCGTGACCAGGAGAGGTGAATGCTTGACCAGCAGCGACTTGCCGCGCACAGTAAAAAAGGCCTCGAAGGTCAGCGCCAGCACCACCAGCAGATCGCCCAGCATGCGCCACGCGCCCCCGCCAGAGGGAATATTCGGCATCACACTGCGCTCGATGATTAAATAGACACCCGCGAAGCCCACCAGCAGAGCCAGGCCAGTCACCAGGCGAAAACGCTCGCGCAGGACAATCCAGGAGAGAATCGCCGTAAAAATTGACTCGCTGGCAATCAGCAGCGCCACGTCCGAAGCTGTCGTCAAAGCCAGGCCGCCATATTCCAGTATCTTGTTGATTACAAAGCCGATCAAGGCCAGCAGCGCCAGTTGCAGCAAATCCCGCCTGGTCAGACCCAGATCCTTGCGTCGCACAATCAGCAGGGGTAGCAGCACCAGCGCCGCCATAATCATGCGCAGCGCGTTCATCATATTGACCGAAAAGCCCAGCAGCGCAACCTTGGCCGCGACATAGCTGCCGGCCCACAGAAGATTGGCCATAATCAACAGAAACCAGGAGAAGGCGCGTCCCGATTTCGCCGGCGCAGGAGAAGTAGTGGTGTCCAGAGATATATTCCTTTTCCTTGGAGCAAACAGCCCCGCAGGTTGATGATAAATATATCCAAGTGTAGCATAGATTTCCCCCGACCATCAACAAACAGGCAATGTTTCAAAGAGAGTCATTTTTGAGGTCGGTACTACAATAGTAATATCGAGAAAAACGGATTCGCAAAAGCCTGATCAATCATCTAAACGGCCCTGATGGGCGGAGGAGAGTACACCATGGTGCGTCAGACATCGCAGCAATTTCATCAGGATCAGCGCACCTTGCAGGCGTTTACTTGCCTGTTGACGCTGGTGGAAGCGCTATCCTCGATTACGGAACAGGAGCAAAATTCGGCGCGCATTGGTGAGGAGAACGCGCCGCCCATCACGCTCACCGAGGCCGGACATGCCTTCGCTGAAATCGCCCAGCAGGTGCTTGACTGTAAGTATGTGGGCGTGATTGCGCTGAGCGGTCTCGACGAGCGCCAGCGCCTGCTCGGCGTCAGTGGTCTGCCTCCCGAAGAAGTGGCCATTCTGGAGCGGGACACGGCGCAAACTCCCATGGCGGACTATGTTGACGCCTCGATTAGCGAGCGCCTGCATAACGATCAGGTGGTCGGGATGGATTTGCAAAAACAGCCTTTTCTCACCCCACGCTCAATTCACGGGGCACGCTTTCGCCTGGTGGCGCCTATGATGCAGCGCGGGCGTCTGATCGGCGTCTTTACCATGGCGAAAACAGATGAGGAAGCCCACAATCTGGAGAGCGCCTATACCGATGAAGAGAGGGCGCTGGCCAAAGGCTTCGCCAGGCTGGCAACTCAGGTGATCGAACGTGTCAGTCTGCTCCAGGAGCGGGCTGAGGCCAGAGCCAAGGAACGGCAGCTTCAGGAGGCTACGCGCCGCTACGAGGACTGTCTGAGTACCGCCAGCCACGAGATGCGCACGCCCCTGACAACGATCAAAGGCAATCTGCAATTGTCACAGCGCCGCGTGAGTGCGCTGGCGAAGCGCTCGGCGCAATCTCCCGAGACGCTTGAAGGTCTGCAACGCATCGAGTTGCCGCTGCGCGAGGCCTTGCGCAATTTCGACAGATTAGAGCGCATGATCAGCGAACTGCTGGATTACTCGCGCATCCAGGCAAATAAATTCAATTTGCGTGAGCAGACCGTCAATCTGGTAGAGATCGTGCGGGATATTGTAGAAAACGCCCGCAAAACGATGGACGAGCGCGCGATTGTGCTCACATTACCTGAGCAGGAGATGCTGCCCATCTACGCGGATAAAGATCGTATCGGCGAGGTCATTCACAATTACCTGACCAACGCGCATAAATACTCGCCGCTTGAGAGGCCCATCGAAGTGAGCCTGTCTGTCATGGACGAGCAGGCGCGAGTCGCTGTGCGCGACGAAGGCACCGGCATCCCGCCTGAACAGCAGCCGCATGTCTGGGAACGTTTTTACCGGGTTCCCGGCATCGAAGTAGTGGAACAGTCTATGTCAGACTCCAACCTGGGGCTTGGTCTCTACCTCTGCCAGGAAATTATTGGACTGCATCACGGCCAGGTGGGCATTGAGAGTACACCCGGCCAGGGCTCAACCTTCTGGTTTACCCTGCCCCTGGCCGAGCATGAGCCAGCGGCCTTTTAATCATGAGCCATCCCCAATGTGATCCCGCTGGGAACGTCGTGGTGGACTCCTCGTCGCTGCGCGACTCGCCCTGGTTTTTTGCTTGGAGGTGGTGGGGGGTTGGGGCC
>DASZXF010000361.1:0-9923 GCA_035546055.1 Ktedonobacteraceae bacterium | reverse complement strand
GCTCTCTTCTCTGGAAACATGGGGGTGGCTTTATGCATGTGGTATAGTATGCTGAAACAAGGAGATATGTTTATTTTTGATAGGCAGGGAGAGGATTATGCCAGAAGATGAAGTTGGCGCGGGAATGGTGGCGAGCGAGCTTGAGGCTACCCCGCAGGCGGCGCGCCACGGCACAGTTCAGGAAGACGCGGCAGTGAGGACCAGCGAGAGCAAGGGAAGTAAACCACCGGCGGATTTTCAGCGCGAGTTCTTTCTGCAGGAGTGCGCTTCTCTACACGACGAGATCAATACGCGCCTGGCCCAGCGCGGCAATCTGTTCACCTTTACAATTATCACCGCTGGCAGCCTGCTTTCGCTGGGCGCCAGCGCGAACGCGGAAATCGCGCTCTTTTATCCTGTGTTGAGCCTTTTTCTGGCTGCCGCGTGGAGCAATGAAGATCGCAAAATAGGCTCGTTGAGCGCGTATCTCCTTGAGCGAGAGCAATTCTACGGTATTGCCGGCTGGGAGACCTACCATCGCGTGACCAGAAAGAAGCCGGGTCTCTTCCCGATCAACTGGCAACCGTTTCATACCTTGAGCTTCGCCACACGCGGCGTTTTTTTGTCCACGCAAGTGCTGGCCATCCTGGTAGGTTTTACGCAGGTGCTGACAAAAGGGACACTGGCGAGCACATGGCCCTTGCTCTCACTGGCCATACTCGCTACGATGATTACCGCCTTTGTGATTCAGCACCGCCGCAGCCGCCTGGAGCCAGATGAGTAATCCGGCTGGCCTGGCGCGGTGCTCCACGCCGCCTATTCGTTAAGCACAAAGCGCTGGCTATCGATGGCATAGCCGTTGCCGGTTTCCAGCACGTAGCGTCTGCCAACTTTGGAACCCAGCAGCGCCTTACGATCAAACTGCAATTGCCCGTTATTGAAGCTATAGGCGTCCGGCTGCTGCGTGAGGAGGCCGCGCACGATAATGGTCGGATAGCGCTCCTCCTGGTTCTCCTGGAGCGCTTTGAGCAAAGTAGCCGCCTGTTGCCAGCCGGCGCAGCGCGCGTAGATGATGGTGATTACCTTGCGCTGACCGTTTTCGATATGGCTTTCAGCGAGATGGTAGGTCTGGCAGCCGGCAGGCAGAAGCGCCTCGAATTGCGCTATAGTCCGTGGCGGAAAAGGCACCGGCGCCTCTGGCGCGGGCGGAACGGGCGGCGCGGGCGGCGCGAGCGGCGCGGCTGCCGGGATACCCGTACTTGCGCTGGCGGCCTGGCGACGACCAGAGGCAGCACGAGCGGCCTGGGCGGAAGGTTGAGCCGGCGTACTCGCCGGGCGGGCAGAAGGTTGAGCCGGCGTACTCGCCGGGCGGGCAGATGGAGAGGGTTGTGTATACGCCGGTCGCTGGGTTGCCGGCGCGGGCGGGCGTGACGCCTGGGTATTCGGTGGCGTTCGTTTGAGGTCGCGCCCACAGCTCATGCAAAAGAGCGCTTTATCCTGATTCAGTCCTCCACAGTATGGACAACGCATGTGAGCTTTCTCCCTTGTTCTTGTTTGACGAATGAACTGGTTCTACTTTATCACAACGATAAACTCTCGGCATCATCAAACAACCCTCAGAACAGGCTATGGCAACGTCCCGTCTTCCCGGCGCTTCTTCTCCAGATATGCGTTTCATCCTTTTACCGGTATAACTTTTCGCCAGCACAGCTGGCTGTTTATAACATGTTTATGAATGGAGCGACACGGGCAAGCCGTATCGCTCCATTCATAAATAGATAATACCAGTGAGAAGGGATAATAGTATAAAACCCTACTTTGATGGCTCTGGTGGTTCGCTGGCCGGCGTGGTCGCTGTTCTGGACCTGGCGCTGGCGGCTCGCGGTTTGCGAGTGGTCGTCCTGCTCCTGGTCGTGACGCGCGTTTCTTCCGGGACAGAGCTGGCGGAGGCTTCGGCCTTTTCAGGGGCTACTGCGGGCTCCGGCTCCGCTGCTTTCCTGCGGCTGGTGGCGCGCGGCTTGCGGGCAGCGGTCTTCGTCCGGGGCGCTTTTGCGGGCGACGGAATTGACTCCGCCGCCTCTTCTTCCACTCTCGCCCCGGCATCTGCATTTGCTGCTACCGGACTCCGCGCGGATTTTGCCTGGCGCTTCTCAGCCGCAGCCAGACGGGTTTCCTCGTTTGCTGGCACCTCGGCGGCGTCTGGCGCGGGTTCAACCGGGGCGAAGAAGCGGCGAGACTGGCGCCACAGACGCGCGGGCAGGTAAGGTTCCAGCGCGCTCAGCACGTTGAGATAGACCTGCCTCTGTTCGCGCACGATCTCAGTCGGTCCCAGCCGCCACCACTCCTGGGGCGCGAGATTGGCGGAAAACTGGTAATGCCTCCCCTGGGACAGGCGAAAATGGTCGGACTGCGCCAGCCAGAGAGCCAGTTCAAGCAGGGCGGGATCTTCGGTCAGGCGAGCCAGGTGATAGACATCGCGCAAAAGCTGGAAGAGATCGCGCTGCGGTCCAGCCCCGGCGGAACCCTCCAGGCCGAGCAGCTCGGACCACGCGGGCGGATGCACTGGCAGAGGCAGATGATAAGTCCGCTTCCCGCTATAACGCTCGATAATTTCATGGGGAGTGCGCAGGGTAACTCCCTGGCGTTCCAGATCGGCGGGCAGGGCGCGCACAAAATCAAAGATACCCGTTGAGGCCGCGTGGCGCTCTCCCATACTCTCAAAATCCCAGTTCAGCAGGACAAAATCGCCCGCCACCCGGGCAATCCACCTCGCGTAAGCATCGGCGTACAGCGGATAGCCAGCCCAGGCGTTATGCGAGAAACGCAGACCGACATCAGCGCTCAATTGCTGATGACGAGCCAGCAGAAACAGCCCATCCTTATTGGGTAAATCGCCCTGGTTCCGGGTCCGGGCGGCTGGTGTCGCACCAGACGCGCGGGCAGAGCGAGCGGCGGAAGGCGGCTGAATCTCCGGGGGGTACGGGTGCTCATCGTCATAGCGATACAGATACGTGCTCGCGCGCCAATCCAGAATACGCGGATCGCCATCGACAAAGGCGCCGCGAAAGCCAGCCGCATCGAGTGCGTCATAGATGCTGGCCGACTGGCACATCTCGGTGGTATCGGTCACGAGCGGACGTTTGCCAAACAGGTGCTCCATCTCCACGGCCATCCACTGCATATGCCCGGCAAAGGCCGGGGGATCGAGCAGACAATGCAGACTGTGGTAGGGGTCCACCCCCACCAGTTCAACGCTCTCCTGCGCCACCAGTTCGCGGAACAGATCGAGCAGAGCCGGTTCCCAGCGTTCGGTCTGGCGCACAAAAGAGAGCGTAAGTCCCAGCCCCAGGCGCATGCCCTGGTCACGCACCAGCTCCAGCAGCAGGCGCACGCCAGGATAATAGCTGGACCACGCCACCTGGCGAAAGTAATGTTCGTTTAAACGCTCATCAAAGAGACAGCGCGTAATATCCTCAATTGAGGCATAGCGCGGAATAGGTTGAGCCGGCAGTTTTAAACGGCGCGGCTGGTGTACCAATGTATAGAGAGCAACATCAACAACCATATATCAGATCCCTCTCAACGAGAAGAAACCGGAGAACCGCATTCCATTTGCCGGCGACATCAGTGTAACCAACTTCAAACCACCCTTCAGCACAACATCCTGACACATGCTGGCTCGACCTCCGCCACGCGGGGATCGCGTCCGTAGAAGGAGCAGCGGCGCTCAACATCCCTTTCCGCCTGTCTACAGGTTTGAACTACAAGAGGGAACACGATAGAGCGGTCTCTTACCCCAGGCGAATATCCTGTTTACGAGCCAGAAACTCTAATTTACTCAGCATATTTTCGATAACCTGATCCCAGAGGAACTGCTCAGCCGTGCGGCAACCAGCCTGGCGAATGCGCTCCTGTTCTTCGGGGTGACGACGCAGGTATAACAGGTACCCCACGATTTCATCGGGATCGTCAGTTTCGGTGACAATGGCATTCTCCAGGGACACCGCGTAATCTTCGCCGGTGCTACCAGTCACCGCGATACCCTGAGCGGCCATGACCTCCAGCGCGACCAGGCCAAAAGGCTCATGCCCGCTATTAGCCAGCGTGGCATCGGCGGC
This sequence comes from Ktedonobacteraceae bacterium, assembly GCA_035546055.1. Lineage (GTDB taxonomy): Bacteria > Chloroflexota > Ktedonobacteria > Ktedonobacterales > Ktedonobacteraceae > Paraktedonobacter. The sequence continues at coordinate 5,826 of DASZXF010000361.1, read as the reverse complement.
GCGATAGGTGGTGCGCACAAATTCTTCAGGCAGGAAAAAGCGCAGATTATAAATGTCAGCCGGCCCCGCGCCGGCCAGCGCCTCCAGGCATTGATCCAGGTTGGGCCGGTGCGCCGTCACATCGCGGATCACCAGGCCGATGTTATAGGCATGGCGCAGCACATCAGCTCCATGCGGCTCAATGCCCCCGCGCACAAACAGCGTCACAGGATGGCCGCTATGTTTCAAACGAGCCACCGCCTCAACCGCCATCATCCAGCGTTTGTCAGGATCGAAGCGCCCGATCTTGAAGAGAAACATACGCCGGGGATCGCCCTGGCGAGCGATCTCGCGCAGATTCCTGACCTTCTCCTCATCCACCGGGTTCATATGGCGCGCGGGAATACCATTGGGAATCACCAGCGGATTAACCCCGTACTCCCACATCTTATGCTTCATATATTTGCTCACCGTACAGAGCGTCGTCACAAAATTGAGACGCTGCCAGTCAATGCGGTGCAACGACATCAGGCTATTCAGATTCCAGAGCATCAGCACCTTCTGGCGAATACCAAACCAGTGCAGCAGATCCGACGTGCGCGACATCGCCTCTGCCGTATGCCAGTCCTCACCCAGGATAACGACCAGCTTGCCCTCTTCCACCGCCTGCCGGGCAATATCATTGTAAATGTGATAAGGCACGCTTTCATTATAATCGTATAGCTTCTGCTCCTCGCCATCATAAACGCCGTTGGGATAGTATTTACTCACCCACTGCGACCAGCGCTTGAGAATCAGGCGATTCTCCACCCGCGTTTCAATGGAAGGCTGATAAGGATCGCCAATATAAATCAGGTGTGTGAGGTAGCCCTGCGTGGCCAGCGCTTCGCTCAATTCGCTCACACGCGTCCCCAGCCCTCCGGCGGTAGAATAAACGTCGGGGCCTTCAAAACAGAGCAGAACGAAAATCGTGTTAGCTGGCGAAATAGCTCCGTCGTGTTCAATCATACATACATGTCCTCGTGGTGTTTTTGGGAGCAGACAAGAGACGCAAAACCCATCCCTGGCCAGAAAAAGCGGGAAGAAGCTCTCTTCAACCGCCCAGGATCAGAAAAGGCGACTTTTCCCAGATCGCGGCTGCGCGACGGCGGGTCGTTGAGTGCCCGATGAGTGAGGCGTTTCCCGGTGGGATCGTCCGTCCTCTTTCTTCTAGTATATCATGCTGCATAGCAGAAATGCTTTTGCTTATGCGAGTCTATCACGTTTCATCTTTTCCCTGGTTTCAAAGAAAGCTCATCAACCATCAGCCTCTTTTTCGTGACCGCCCGGCGCCTGCACCTCGCAACAAGAGAAGGGGTTTCTCATTGGCGCAAAAAATGCACGAAATGAATATATTTTTTGAGCATTTCGCGCGAGGCAGGGAAGAAGGGTCTGAAGCGCCAGGTATAGTGGTCTAGATGTCTTGACATATGGCAGATTAGCGGTTACAGTTTATACAGGTTAATCCCACGGCGACGGTGCCGATATCATGCTACACGGACGACTGGATGCGTCTTTTGCCAGCGCTGACGCTGATGGGATTTTCCGCGATGTTCCCGGCAGGCAATGCAAGAGGCAGCGGCTTTTGCAGCGCCAGGCATTTCAAGGAGGAAAGCTCATGAAACTTTCTCGCAGGATTCTGACTCTCATCACGGCGGGCGGTCTGGTGCTCGCCAGCGTGGTGGCGGCAGCGGTGATACTGATCGGCAATATGACCAGCGCCCATGCCGCGACTGCCCTCCCCGCTTCCTACTTCGCTCCCTACAGTGACGTTACGATTGGTTCGTCCTTACAATCTGTCACCCAGTCTACCGGACAAAAGTACTACACGCTGGCGTTCATTACAGGCAATGGCTGTAATGCAGATTGGGCCGGAACGATTCCGCTGAATCAGACCGGAACGTATCTGCCGCATCTGGACAGCGACATCAGCTATATTCGCGGCCAGGGCGGGGATATCATTATCTCCTTTGGCGGCGCGGCTGGTCAGGAGCTGGCGCAGACCTGTTCGACTGCCAGTAGCTTGCAGGCCCAGTACCAGGCGGTGGTGACGAAGTACAGCGCGACCCACCTGGATTTTGATATTGAGGGCGGCGAGCAGGGCGATTCGACGACCTATGACCGGCGCAATACGGCGCTGGCGGCTTTGCAGGCGGCCAATCCGGGCCTGAGCATTTCATTCACGCTGCCCTCGGCGACGACTGGCCTGCTCAGTGATAGCCTGGGTCTGTTGAGAAACGCGGTTTCGCATGGCGTGAATTTCAACATCGTGAATCTGATGACGATGGACTATGGCTCGCCTGACAGCCAGATGGGCCAGGAGGCCATCAACGCGGCCAATGGTCTTCATTCCGAACTGCAAAGTATCTTTCCCTCGAAAAGCTCCAGCCAGTTGTGGTCAATGGTTGGCATTACGCCTATGATCGGCCAGAACGACTCGCCGGGCGAGATTTTCAGCCTGAGCAATGCTTCGCAGGTGCTCAGTTTTGCCCAGACAAATAAGATCGGCGAGCTGGCTTTCTGGGAGGTTTCACGCGACAATGGTAACTGCGCAGGCTCTACAAGCGCCTCGGATGCTTGCAGCGGCCTTTCGCAGAGTCTGTACCAGTTTACGAATCTGTGGAAACCTTTCACCGGCGGCAGCGGCAGTACGCCCACACCTACTCCCACGGCCACCAGAACTTCGACACCCACGCCTACTCCCACAGCGACCAGAACCTCGACGCCTACGCCTACTCCCACGGGTACAGGCGGCGGTAATCTGGTGACCAATGGCGGCTTCGAGACGGGTTCGCTCTCTGGCTGGACGTGCAATGCGGGCGATACGGTGGTGAGCAGCCCGGTTCACAGCGGTTCCCACGCCGCGCAGTTGACGCCCAGCTCCTCCACGACTGGCGAATGCGACCAGACCATCACGGTCCAGGCCAACCGCACCTATACGCTCAGCGCGTATGTCAACGGATCATACGCCTTCCTCGGCGTGTCCGGTGGCGCGAGCACCTGGAACAGTACCAGCAGCTACAGCAAGCTGAGCGTGACCTTTACCACGACCTCATCCCAGACCAGCATTACCATCTACGTTCATGGCTGGTATGCTCAGGGCAACGTCTACGTAGACGATGTGACGTTGAGTTAAACGGGCGGGAGTTCGCCGCGCTCCACATGGGGATGTGAGCGCGGCGGGACTCTCGCGCCGGGCGGGCAAAAGGTGGCAGGGATGCGGCAGGCGGGCAGGGATGCCCCTACCCGTAACGAAGGCTGGCAGCATAGAACGGGTTATGCTGCCAGCCTTCTCATTGCGCCCTGAACGATAAGCGAGAGATTAGAGCGCTACCAGGCTGACATCATCGACGAAGAAGGAGCTGGTCAGAAGCTGGTTGGCCCTGGTGTTGCCCTGGAAAAACAGGGCGACCTGCTGACCTTTGTAGGGAGCCAGCAATGAGGTGAGATCAATGGTTTGCTGACGCCAGCCGTTCGTGACGCCGGTGTTACAGGCGCGCTGGAGGGTGCGCAGAGATTGACCGGCGGTGTTTTGTACGACAACGGTAAAGGTATCCACGCATTGCTGGCTCATCTCCATGGTTTCCGAGAACCACCAGTAGGAGAGACGCAGCGAGGTATAGACACGAGGCACAGTCAGGCGTTGCCCGATGCGATCTTTACAACCTGTGTAGCCGCACAGGTAGACGCCGGACTGGCCGCTGTGGGGATTGAGCGTTGAGATCAGTTCGTAGCCGCCGTTTGAGCTTTCCTGCCAGGGTGAGGTGCCATTCTCAAAACCGCCATTTTTTATCAGGGTGCTGGCGGGCGAGGACGTTGGCGTAGTCGGGGGCGGCACAATGGGCGTCGGACTGGGCGTCGGGGTCAGACCAGGCGTCGGGGTTGGACTCGTGCCGGGAGTTGGCGTGGGGGTTGGCGAACCGCCGCCTGCCCTGGCCGCCAGGTCTTTCGCCAGAACCTCTACATCGGGCGAACCCAGGCCAGAAGCCATATCATAGCCAGCAGTGGCGGGATAATACAGGTTATTGCCCGTGACTACATCATGAAAAGCCGGGGCGACTGGCGGCGCGTTGTAGATGGCGTAGAGCGCGGGATTGGCTGAGCCAAAGCGCGCGAGATTCTGGCTTTGCAGATATTGATTGATGAGCGCGCTGGCGCCCGCCCAGAAAGGAGCCGCCGCGCTGGTGCCGCCGACGACGATCCAGCCATCTGACGAGCAGCCAGCGGCGGTCACGGTGCAGTAGACGGCGTAACCGCTGCCGGGATCGGCGTCCGCTGAGATATCGGGTACTTCGCGACAGTATTGACCGTCTGGCGCGCCGCAGGGCTGACCGCTGCTGTAGCTGTTGTTGACGCCCGTTCCGGTCTGCCAGTCCGGCTGTGCAAAGGCGCTGCTGATACCGCCGCCACCGCCCGCGCCCTTGGGTCCGCGCCCGGTGTCGCCCGCGTCGGACCAGACGGACTCCGAGCCATAGGTATTATTGGTGTTCAGTTGCAGGTTGGTCCCGCCCACGCCGGTCACATAGGGATCATCGGCTGGCGAATCCACGCCCAGGCTGCTATTTCCGCAATCGTAGGCGCCCGCGTCCCCGGCGGCGGCGTAGATGGCGATGCCCTGCGCGGCGGCCTGCTGAAAAATGGTATCCAGCGTCATCAGTTCGGCTGAACCGGTGCTGCTCTCGCAGAGTCCCCAGCTTGTACTGATGATCTGCGCCTGATTGTCAGTCACAATGCGGTTATAGGTGTCATTCAGCCCCTGCGTGGTATTCGGGCCTTCATAGATGATCTGGCTGGCCTGGGGAGCAACGGCACCCACGACCTCTATATCCAGTTCAACCTCAATGGCGCCCTGGCCAGCGCTCCCCTTCGCGCCATCGACCAGCACATTTTTGATAGCTGGCGTTCCCAGGCTGTAATGCTGAAAATACTGCTGGATATCCGCCGCGTCGTAACCGTCGAGTTCAAAAATCGCCACCGTCTGGTTCTGTCCCCGCAAGCCTGCACTGGCCAGCGGCGCGCTGTTATACGCCGTCGCCAGTTCCACAGGTCCATAGCCAGAGGGTGTAGCAAGCGCCTGCTGACTCGTCGCGCTTGCATGCTGTACAAGCGGTTGATAACGCGCGCTATTGTCCAGTCCGCCTATCGAGCTAATCAGCGTTTGCAGCGAGGCCGGCACGCTCGGAGCCTGGGCATTGGCGTAAAAAGTACGATTGTTATACTGATATGTATTGATTTGCACATGAAAAGCCTGCTGCACCCGGGCCACGCTGCCGCTGGCGTCGATCAGCAGATGATTCGGGGCAATGGTTTGTACCGTCAGACCTTGAGCCTGCAAGAACGAAACGACCTGCTGCACCTGCTCATCTGTAGGGGCAAAGAGCTGACGAAACTCGGAAGGCGTGAGATAGCGATGGTAGTGAGCAGATCCGGGGGTGTACATCGCCTGTAATAGCTGTTGCAAGCTGGCGGTATTGTTGAGGCGCAGGCCAATGGAAAGATCGAGCTGCTGGCTGGCGTCAGCGGCGTGTAAAAGCCGGGCCTGCTGGATCAGCGGAACGTTCTGGCTGGTGAGCGTAAAACGGGCGCCCTGCTGGGCGCGCGCGACCATACTCACCGTCACCAGGCTGCCTGCCAGCAGCAACACAGCGACAGCGAGGAAGATCAGATTGCGTATGAGGTGGCGTTGCATAACTCCATTTTCTCCAGACTGTGCAAAGAATCAAACATCGCTGAAATAAACGGGAGCATGAACGGCTTTGTAGGATGCCCGGAGAAAACAGGGCAGCGAGGGACAAAAAGCAAAGCGGC
>DASZXF010000360.1:0-23172 GCA_035546055.1 Ktedonobacteraceae bacterium | reverse complement strand
TCTTTGTCCCAGATGCTCAGTTCCTCCTTGCCGAGAGAAAACGTCACCTCAGTTTGCTCTCCAGCCTCCAGGTAGACTTTTCGCCAGCCTTTGAGTTCCAGGACACGCCGGGAAACGCTGGCCTGGCGGTCGTGAATGTAGAGTTGTAGCACCTCCGCTCCAGCTCGCCGGCCCGTGTTCGTCAGCGAGAGCGTGACCTGCACCTGCTGGCCTTTCTCCAGGTCGGCGAGGCGTATTTCCTCCGGTTGCAGAGTGAGCTTCGTCCAGGCAAAGGTTGTATAGCTCAGGCCGTAGCCAAAGGTGTAGAGCGGCGAGGCCGGTTCATCGACATAGGGAGCTGGCGTCTGGCTGGTCTTTCTCTTGTTATAGTAGACAGGCAATTGTCCCGCCGAGCGCGGGAGAGAGACGGAGAGCTTGCCGCTCGGATTGACGCTGCCAAAGAGCACTTCGGCGATGGCCTGCCCACCCTCCTGGCCGGGATACCAGGCGCAGAGTAGCGCCTGACACAGTTCCGCGATGTGGGGAACCGCGTGCGGGCGTCCCTGAATCAGCGTGACGACCACCGGGGTACCGGTCGCGACGATAGCCCTGACCAGTTCTTCCTGTACTCCCTCCAGTTCCAGGTTGGCCAGATCCATCCCTTCTCCGCAATTCATCTCCGAGGGATGATCCGTCACGGTGACCGCCCCGGTTTCCGCGAACTGCATGGAAAAATCGCGCGTACTGCATCCACCCAGTACCAGCAGGGCTACTTCGGCCTGCCGGGCCGCGTCGATGGCCTCGGCAAAGCCATCCCTGATCTGGTCGCGAATACCACATCCTCTGGCGTAGAGCACAGTGGTTTGGGCTGAAACGTGGGCGCGCACTCCTTGCAGGACCGTCGTCACAGCGCCCTCGCGCTGATTGGCGGTATAGTCTCCCAACTGGTTATATGGCGCGTCGGCGTTTGGTCCAATCACCGCGATGCTGCGCAGATCACCGGGCAACGGCAGGAGTTCCCCCTGGTTCTTGAGCAGAACAATGGACTCGCGGGCGACCTCCAGGTTGAGCGCGCGAGCCTGCGGACTGCCCACAACCCTCGCCGCCAGCGTCTCATCGGTGTAAGGATGCTCAAACAGACCCAGGCGGAATTTGAGAGTCAGGACGCGGCGCACCGCCCGGTCGACCAGCGCCTCCGCCACCTTGCCCTGGCGCACCGCCGCTTCCAGGTGCGTAAAGGCCACATCCCACATGCTCATGTCAATCCCGGCGGTCAGGGCCAGGGCAGCGGCGGAGGCATAGTCGTCAGTCAGCATCTCTTGCAGACGATCAATGGCGTGGGCATCGCTCATCACCATGCCCTGAAAGCCCCACTGATCGCGTAAAAGCCCGGTGAGCAGCCAGGCATTGCCCGCGCAGGGGACACCATCGATCTCGTTATACGCGGCCATACAGGCCAGCGCGCCCGCCCGCGTGCCCGCCTCCATCGGCGGCAGGTGGATCTCGCGCAACTCGCGTTCCCCAATGAGAGCCGGTCCCATGTTGCGGCCACCCTCGCCAGCTCCCTGCGCGCAGAAGGCTTTCAACACAGCGGCCACTCTCTCCGCGCTGGCCAGTTCTTCGGGGGTCTGCCCCTGCAAACCTCGCGTGGCCGCGCCGGCCATCTGCGCCGCTAAAAACGGATCTTCGCCATAACATTCTTCCGCGCGCCCCCAGCGCGGATCGCGCAGCACATCCAGGGCCGAAATCAGCCCCAGATGGGTTCCGCGTGCGCGCAATTCCCTGGCCATCCAGGCACAGGCCCGCTCATAGAGCGCGGGATTCCAGGTCGAGCCGATGCCCAGGTTGGTTGGAAAGAGCGTGCCGTCCAGCGCCTGGTGGCCGTGAGGGCACTCTTCCGAGAGCAGGACCGGAATCCCCAGGCGCGTATGCTCCAGAACATAGCGCTGGATTTGATTCGCCACGCCCGCGCTTTCAGTGGATGTGATGCCATTGGCGAACGTCATACCCGACCAGGGGTCAGCGCGCAAGAGCCCATAGAGCGCGCCCATGCCATCGCCAAAAGCAACCTCCTGGCGAAAAGCCTCCGTCAGTTCAAAATGTGTCCCCTGTTTGCGGTAGGCATGCCAGCCATACATGCGCTGATTCAACTGCCCAACTTTTTCCCGCAACGTCATACGTCCAAGCAGATCCTCTACCCGCTCCTCAGTCGCAAGGAGATGATTTTTATAAGCAAACATGCAGTATCTCCTGGTTTTACTCCCTGGATGTCTGAAATGGATTAGCCAGCGCTGACTTTGAGATACAGGACAGCCGGGGCGGTGTCGAAAGGCGTTTGCATGGTTTGCTGGCCGCCTTCTGCCTGGATCTGCTGGCCCGGCGTGATGGTATGTGTATCAACGTTCAGCCATTCGACGGTATAGGTACCCGCGTCAATGTGTAGCGTAATCGCGCTGCCGGCCTCCGGTTGATAGGCCAGATATTCCTGGCCCGGATGGCGCAGACAAAAGCGCGTGGAGCACAGCGCCTCGTCCATGGTTGGCGTCATGCTTGCCAGCCCTATTTTCTCCGCGTAATAGCGAGTATCGCGCATGGCCAGGTCGCTCGGGCGGGGACGAAAATCGTTGTCCCACAGTTTGTAGCCATCCATGCTAATCGGGTGGTTGCCGCGCAGAAAAGAGCGCCAGGCCTGATCGACCGTGATCTGGTCAGTGTTGACGTGATCGGTGTCCCAGATGACCGGCTTGCGACCATCCGCCATCAGCACATCCGTAGTGCGAGGGTAGTTATCGGGTGAGATCCAGTCAGCGGGACTTTGCAGAAGCTCCTCATTGGCCAGACCGCGCCCGGCGGTAAAGCCGATCATATGGCGCTGCGTGGGGTACATCTCGGCCTCATAGCGGTGAACCTCCTCAATCACGGCGGTCTGCCAGGCCAGATTGCCGTCGTGGCCCATATTATCCGCCTCGTCCTCGTTCGACACCTCGTACAGCACGTTATCGAGATCATGGACGGAATCGATAACCTTGTGAATGTAGGCTCGCTGGTATTCCCAGACCTTGTCCGGCAGCGGCCAGGTGTGTGTCTCATAGCCGTAGCCGTCGCCATCGGGATCGCCATCCACGCCATTAATGTTATTCTCGCGTCGGAACGGATGGCTCTCCCAGGGATTTTTGGTGCCAGCCGGCCAGAAATTCGGGTTATTGCCGGTGCTGCCGCCGAAAAAGAGCATGATAGAGGTATAGATGCCTTTATCCCTGGCCTGCATCACGCGTGTGCGCAGTCGTGCAAAATACTCCTGGTTCAGGCTTCCCAGGTCAAACTTATTGCCCCCGCCGATAGCGCCCGGTACACTCGAACGCGCCCAGGGGAGCGGCGAGAAATAGACCTCTTCATCGGGCGTGTACGGTCCCCAGCGCGGATTCTCGCTCACCATCCAGAGGCGAATAAAGTTCAGACCGGCATTGACCATAAAATCCAGGTAATTATCAGGGAACTCGGCCTGCGTTGAGTCAGAGGAACTGCTGTACCTCATCTGTACCTGGCGGTCAGGCTCAAAACGGTCCATGAGATTGACCCAGGTATGAGCGCCCACCAGATAAATTGGCTTGCCTGAATGATCGGTAAAGTAGCGCTGATTCTCTGGCAGGACGCGTAACGGTCCATTGATAGCGCCTGGTCTGACGTAGGGTGTTTGTTCAGAATTGTGCCTGCTCATAAAAAGAAATATCTCCATACAATAGATGTGCTGCTCTTTAACGGGTCATCCCTGATTGCCCAAGGATGACCCTGCCTTTTCTGTCAGTATCACAGGCGATACCAACAGGTGTTGTGGAAGACTGTCAGCGCATGGCTCTGGCAGTCTTCCTTGCCTCCTCTTATTAGAAGCGATCTACATAAACAGCCGAGGCGTTGGGATTGCACCCGCCTGTAATCTCGAAAACGCAGGGCGAATTGGGATCAGGGGCCAGGTTAAAGTACGATTCCCAGTAGAGCTTGCCTTGCGCGCGCAAGGCGTCGAAGGTATCCGCCATCTTGGTAATGTAGAACGGATTGTCAAACGAATTCTCCGTATTCAGTCCCCACTCCGGGAAAGCGATTGGCTTGCCATGCGAGTCCGCGAAGGCGATATACGCGCCGATGCCCACCGGGCTGCCGCCGTTCTCCGTCATGTTGTAATTCGCATCCCAGGTAGCCTGGTCAGGGTTATTCGGATACATATCGTACCAATCAACCGCGATGACATCGACATAACTATCACCGGGGTAAGTCGTGCGGCTATCAAAGCCGGACATGTCGGTAGACTTATTGGGGTTCCAGGCAATCACAAAATTGGGAGAAACGCTCTTGAAGGCCGTGTAGGCGTGCTGGAAGCACTGCACCCACTGCGTCGCCGTAGCGCTGGTAGCGTGCCAGCGGAACCAGTCGCCGTTCTGCTCCCAGCCCAGGCGAATGAAGGCATCGGCAAAGCCAGCGTCCTTCAAGGCCGTAGCGATATTGACATAATGCTGATCGTCCCCGCCATTCGCGCAGCTATCGGCGGTTTCGCCAACGGCCCACATGGGCTGAGCGAACGACAGCTTGCCGGGGAAGCGGACATTGAAGGGAGGCTGCCCTTCGCCAGTGTAGTACAGATGAACGGTCTGGATGGCCTCCATCTCTGCCCAGGTATCGAAGTTATTCCAGGTTTCATAGACCTGCACGGGGGTACCCCGGAAGTCGCCAAAGGCGTAGGGATCTTCTGCTGCCGCGCCCGACAGGCCAGGGGCATTGCCCGTGTAAGGCGTGGGAGTCGGTGTCGGAGATCCCGCAGGTGTGGGCGTCGGCGTCGGCGGGATCGTCGGTGTCGGCGTAGGAGTTGCCGAATCGAAGTACGCGTAAATGTCTGCCTTATCGAAGGAAAGCACCGTCGCGGCGGAGTCCGGGTTCTGCTGACCATTGATCGTCAGGGTCACCGTATGATCGGCATCGTGCTGACCGAGAACGCCGGTATCGTAGATAATCGCGCTGGTCTTGGTCGGCGCGTAGTTATCTATCGTGCCCTGACTGTTGCCATCCACCGTCACATCGACCATGCCGCCAGCGGACTCCTTCACGCCCCAGATTTTCGCTTCCACGCCGTGGAAGCGAATGGTCAGGGCCGCTCCCTGGGTATAGGCGTAGGTGTAGCTGTTGTTGCCCGTATCCACGCCGCAACCGCAGAGGAACCAATCGCCGCTGTACTCGACCAGCCAGTTGCCATTGCCCGTGGCCGTATTCTCAATCGCGCGTATCAGCGTAACGACCGGAGCCGCCACATAGATATCGGCTTTATCGAAAGAAAGGAGCGTCGCATCGGCCTTGTGGTGCTTCTGTCCCGTAATGGTCACCGTGACAATGTGATCCCTGGCCGTCTGGCCCAGCACGCCAGTATCATAAATAACCGCGCTTGTCTTCGTCGCCGCGTAGGTATCAATGTGCGCGACGCTGCGTCCGTCGACGGTGACCACAGCCATGCCGCCGTGTACCTCTTTCACGCCCCAGATGCGCGCCTCGACGCCGTGGAAACGGACAATAAAGGTGCTGTTCTTATGGCTGGCGTAACTATAGCTATTGTTGCCTGTATCGATACCGCAGTTGTGGCAATCTCTCCAGGCACCGAGATACTTCACATGCCCCACACTATTGCCCGTGGCGGTATTCTCGATGATCGAGTCCGGCGCCGTATTGGCGCGAGCGTTGCCGCCCTGCCAGATCACCGTCAGCAGAACGGTTGAGAGCAAGAGCACCCCTGCCAGGATGCCTTTGAGCACCGTTGCCCGGTGCTTTTTTCCCTTTGTGGTCATGGTTCCTCCTGAGTTATCATCTCTGGAGCCTCTGGTTCCTCTGCTTGTGAGCATCGTCGAAGGTCAAGTCTACCCGCTTCGGGTATGCGGGCGAGTGGTAAACATGGTGTGCAATCATCCTATGCAGGCAAAGAACCTGCGCGGTGTGAAACATTGTTCACCGTTGTTCACCAGCCTCAACTCGTCTCTTCCCAGGGCTCCCCCGCCTGTCAGGGCAGAGGAAGCAAGCTTCTCTCCCAGTGTATCTGGAGCAGAAGCCTGCTTCAGAACTGATCAGTTGCAGATCTATCAAACAGATAGACCTGGCTGTTGGCTAGAAGCGCTGTACATAGACAGCAGACGCGTTCGGATTGCAGCCATCCGTGACCTCGAACGTACACCCATCAAGATTGAAGTACGACTCCCAGTAGAGCTTGCCTTGTGAGCGCAGAGAGTCAAAGGTGTCTGCCATTTTGGTGATGTAGAACGGGTTGTCAAACGAGTTCTGTGTATTCAGTCCCCACTCCGGGAAAGCCAGCGGCTTGCCGTGCGCATTAGCGAAGGAGATATAGGCACCCATGCCCACCGGGCTGCCGCCATTCTCCGTCGTATTGTAATCCGCGTCCCAGGTGGCCTGATCGGGATAGTTCGGATACATATCGTAGAAATCGACCGCGATAACATCCACATAGCTATCGCCGGGATAGGTTGTGCGGGTATCGAAGCCGGACATGTTGGTGGACTTGTTGGGATTCCAGGCGATCACGAAACTGCTAGAAACGCTCTTGAAGGCGTTGTAGGCATGTTGGAAGCACTGCGCCCACTGGGTAGCGTTCGCGCTGGTGGCGTGCCACCAGAACCAGTCGCCGTTCTGTTCCCAGCCCAGACGGATAAAGGCGTCGGCAAAGCCGGCGTTTTTCAGTGCGTTGGCGATATTGGTATAATGTTGATCGTCACCGCCGCTTGCACAATTCGAGGCAGACTCTCCATTGGCCCAGAGAGGTTGAGAGAACGAGAGTTTGCCGGTGAAACGGACATTGAAAGGCGCCGAACCCTCGCCAGTAAAGTAGGTATGGACAGTCTGGATGGCCTCCATGTCTGTCCAGCTCTCGAAGGTATTCCAGGTTTCCCAGACCTGCACGGGCGTCCCTCGGAAGGTACCAAAGGTATAGGGATTCTCCACGCCGGCGCCTGAGAGGCCAGGTGCCCCTCCTGGCGTAGAGGTGGGGGTTGGGGTCAGGGTTGGCGTGGGTGTGGGGGTCGCAGATCCATTGCCGAGAACCTCAAGGCCGCTAATGAAAGGATTATCGGCTCCGGCCTGCGTAAAGGCGATCACAATCTGTCCGCTGCCATTCGCGATAGCGGTGAACTCGCGCACCAGGGCGGTTTTGTAGCCGGCAGTCGCGTACACATCAAAGGCGCTCAGGACAGTCGCGCCATTGATCGCGACATTGAATTTGCGCGCCCCGACCGTTTGCCAGGTTAATTCCGCCCAATGCAGACGTACCGTGTACGACGCACCCGCCGTCAAATTGGGAATGGTGTACGTAAACGAAGCAGCCCAGCGGCAACTCTGATACACCGCCTGCGGCGCGGGATTGGTCACACCCGTTGTCGTAATAGATGTGGATGTATCACTGTACTGATTTCCTTGATTGAAGTCAGTATCGGCCACAAATGAGCCAGTCGCGGCCCCGCCTGCGTTGATTGAAACCGATTGTGTTCCCACCGGGGGAGTCGTCGTCGGTGTGGCTGGAGGTGTTGTTGGTGTAGGAGTTGGATCGGCGGAATAGATATCCGCTTTATCGAAACTCAGGACCGTCGCGCTTGACGAGCTGTCCTTGCCGGTGATCGTCAGCGTCACCGTATGCGTCCCGGAGCCGATCTGGCCGGTATCATAGATCACCGCGCTGGTTTGTGACGCTGCATACGTATCAATGGAGCCTTTGGACACTCCATCGACCGTCACACTGGCAATGCCACCGGCACTCTCCTTGACACCCCAGATCTTCGCCTGGCCGCCGCTAAAGCGGATAGTCGAAGAAGATCCCACAGTGTAGGCATAGGTATAGCTGTTGTTGCCCGTATCCACGCCGCAGCCACCGCATACTGTCCAATCCGAGCCGGTGAACTGCACCTGTCCGGTGCCACTGCCGGTTGCCGTATTCTCAATCGTGCCGGTCAGGGTCGCCGCCCTGGCGATCCCTCCCTGCCCGACCAGGCCTATCAGCAGAGCAAACAGCACGACAACGACTGCTCCTATCGCTTTGAGCGCTCTCCCTTGCTGTTTCTTCATTGACACGGTTCCTCCTTGTCAAGCTACATGTGTGAGCCATCGCTGGCTCTGGCCATGCCTCACGCATGACCATGCAATCAAAACAGTATGTGGAAATGCTTTCCGAGGTTGCCTCGATGAACTCAACCTCCTTTCTGAAAGATGATTTGTTCACCATATTGATGAAAATGAACATGAACAAAGTATAAGCAGGATGCTGTCTCCTGTCAAGAAACGTTTTTCTTACCCCCCAGTTTTTCTCAAAGTCGCCTGTTCTCAGGGGTATTTCTGGACTCTGCTGCCGTTTCGGGGCCAAAATGACCTCCATCGGTGAGCCATTCGTGGTCTGAAAGGGGAAAGTGGGCAAATTTGCCGGGTTTACCTCTTGACAAGCAGCCTTTTTTTGTTTACTCTGTTCACAGAGTTGTTCATCGAATTTGACAGTGACAGAAGGCGAGAGGGCTTTGGCAGATTCTGTAACGGTGCGCGATGTCGCAAAGCGCGCGGAGGTTTCCATTGGCACGGTGTCGCGTGTCTTGAATAATCGGAGCAATGTCAACGAAGAGATCCGGCAGCGGGTCTTTAAGGCGGCGACTGAACTGGGGTATTTTGGCTTGCGACGGCAGAGCTTGCAGGCTGGTGCTTCCGCTCAGGTACTTGGAGAGATCGGCTTTTTGCTTATTTTGAGCCATGCCGAGCAAGACAAGGGACTCTCCATCGATCCTTTCTGGGCGCACATCCTGCAAGGCGCGGAGGGCGAGGCGCAGAAGTCGAATATCAAGGTCACGTACCGCTGGCTGGGACGTGTGACCGATCCTTCCGATTTGCGGCTGCACAAGATTTACGAGATGCGCCTGGGGGGTCTGCTCCTCGTTGGCTCGCAGGAGCCGGAGATCGTGCGCGCGATGTATGAAATGCAGACGCCTCTCGTCCTGGTAGATACGCATATTCCCAAAATGCCGGTTGATTCCGTGTTGTCCGATAATTTCGAGGGGGCGAAAGAGGCGGTTGATTACCTGCTCAGTCTGGGACACCGCCAGATTGCTTTTATCGGCGGTCCGACGCTGCCGGGGGTTGCGTACACCAATAAGGTGTATACCATCGAGTGGCGTTCGATGGGCTATCGTAAAGCCCTGGAAGGCGCCGGTGTCCCGCTCAATTACGAACTGATCGAGTCCAGCAATCTGGTAGCCGAGGGCGGGTATGCAGCGTGTAAAAGACTCCTGGCCAAAAAGCAGCCGTTCAGCGCCATTTTCTGCGCCAATGATCCGACCGCGCTGGGCGTGCTGAGAGCGCTGCGCGAGGAGGGGCTGCGCGTGCCCGAAGATGTTTCGGTGGTAGGCTTTGACGACGACCTGGCGGAGCATTTTGGCCTGACCACGGTGCGCGTCAATAAAGAGGAGATGGGAGCCGTGGCTGTGCGCACGCTGATCGACCGGGCCGCCGATCTCCATGCGCCTCCTGTGACGATTACTCTGGATGTTGAGCTGATTAAGCGAGATACTGTGCGGCCATATACTCCGCCATCCTGATCCGGGGCAAACTCCGGGTTCTTTCGGGTAAAACCTGTCCGCATCTGCCTGTGCTGTTTGTACCGGTAGCGGCGGGTTTATATAGATATTCATTGCTGAAACGCCAGCGTTCGCGTTGGAGAGAGGGGGATGTTGTTTCTTTTCCACGGGTACGGTTATTCTTCCATCTGGCCAGTAAAAGCGCTGAGCAGGTGCATGCGTCGTTGCATACAAAATGATGACAGACTTCGGCACTTTTACCAGCCGAGGGAAACAAGAAACAGGAACAGTATACCATTGTTTGGGAGAGATAGGCCAGCCGTTTTTGTGGCGGAAGGCGCTGCTCTCCAGGGTATTTTCTATCAAGATGCTGATAGGAAGGAGCAAAGATGTCACGTTATTTGCGTTTTACGTCGGACAGGCATGATGCTTCCTCTGCGCTCCGCTTTATGCGCAAGGGTTCTATGCTCATTTCGCTGGTTGTCTGCTTATTCGTCTGTCAAGTCATCCTGGCGGCCTGTGGGGAATCTCCGGCGAGCAGTGGTTCTGCTATAACGCTCAAGATCATCCAGTGGTCCAATCCCCAGGAATCGGCGATGGTCAAACAACTGGCGACCAAATTCCATCAAAAGTATCCCAATATTACGGTGCAGACGACTGTGGTGCCCAATGATCAGTACCAGCAACTTGAGCAGGCGCGCCTGTCGGCAAAGGATGTGGATCTGATCGCGGTGCAGGCGCTGGCCGGTGCGCCGCAGTCCTACACGCCGGGCGCGGACAAGCCGGTCTGGTTGCAGTGGGTGGAGGCTGGTCAGTTGATGGATCTGAGCGGCCAGCCCTTTTTGCAGAACTATTATCCGCAGGCGCTGGCCAATGCCTCGACCTATAATGGCAAGGTCTATACGGTGACGACCGGTTCTTACGCCTATTCGGGGGTGTTCTACAACAAAGATATTTTCAGCCAGTACAATCTGACGCCGCCGACGACCTGGGCGCAACTGGTGCAGCTCTGCCAGACCTTGCAAGCGCATGGGATCGCGCCGTTCACCATCGGGCAGAAGGATGGCTGGCCGCTGACCTTGCCGGGAGCTGGTATTCTGGCTGATTTTTATCCCGATCTCCAGCAACTCAACCAGGATCTGTGGAGCGGCAAGGTGAAGTGGGATGATCCGAACATGATTCAGGTTTTTACACGTGTGCAGGATCTGATGAAGTTCTCTGAGAAGGGTATCACCGGGATTGACAGCCAGACGGCGGCGAGTCGTTTCGCTGCCGGGAAGACGGCCATGTTGATCACGGGTATGTGGGATGGAGCGAGCGTTGCTCAGGCCAATCCTGCTATGAAGTTCGGCTACATTCCGATCCCTGGTAGCGATGATGCCACCGCGAACAACCAGTTTACCGGCAAGTACGATTTCGCGTGGACGGTGCCGACCAATGCGCCCCACAAGGACGCGGCGCTGAAATGGCTGGATTTCTTCTCGCAGAAGGACAATTATACAGCCTGGGTAAACGCGCTGGATATCCTGCCTACGCAGCCAGATATCGCGATTACGGCTCCGTTCTTGAAGGAAATCGCCCCGGTGGCTTCGACCTTCAAGCCTGGCTGGGATCAGATCGCCATCGGTCCGAAGGGCGCGGGTCAGTATGCTGGTCTGACGGTGACATTCCTGGCTCCTGCCGGTCCGATCAATGATCCGGTCGAGCTGGCACATAAATCTGAGGCAGACTGGGCGGCGGGTCTGAAAGCCGTGGGCGCTGTGACTCAGTAAGCGTATCCCCGGGCAGGCGAGGAGCATACCCGTGCTCCTCGTCTGTCAGAAGAGTCTGCAAGGCCAGGACACAGGGGATATCCGCTGCGCATTCCTTACAGACTGCCGATCCCGCTGGCTCTGTCGGTGTGTGATTGGTCAATCTCTTCACTATCGAAGACAACCATATGAGAACGAGAGGTCATTTATGCATCTTTTTGGCAGAAGGGGATGGACTCGTTTCCTGCCTTTTCTGGGCATGCTGCCGGCCCTGGCTCTCTACGGCCTGTTCAGTCTGGGGCCGTCGCTGGCAACCGTGTTTCTTTCCCTGACGGATATTTCGGGCGTGCCGGACGATCCCTGGCATTTTATCGGGCTGGCCAACTATCACGAATTCTTTTTTCTGACCAATGCGCGCGATAATCTGATCGCCCTGGGGCATACGCTGCTGTTTTCCTGTGTTGTCACGCTGTTACAGAATGTGCTGGGACTGCTTCTGGCCATTGTGTTGCAGCAGAAGATTCGCGGGCGCACCTTTTATCGCGCGGTTATTTTTCTGCCGGTCATTCTGGGGGTGACGGTCACGGGCCTGATGTGGTCGTTGATACTCAATCCCCAGGGCGGGCCGATTGAGGCCGTGTTCGGCCTCTTTGGCCAGTATTCTGATCTGCTTGGCTCGTACAATCTGGCTTTTCCCCTGGTCATGGGGGTGCAAATCTGGATGACGGTGGGCTTTTCCATGGTGATCTTTCTGGCCGGCTTGCAGGCCATTCCGGGCGAGTTGCAGGAGGCGGCGCATGTCGATGGCGCTTCGCGCTGGCAGATCTTTCGCACCGTGACGTTTCCTCTGCTGGCGCCGGCGGTGACGGTCAATGTTTTGCTCTCGATCATCGGGTCGTTGCAGAATTATCAGACCGTGTATGTCCTGACACAGGGACGCAATAACACGATGGTGCTGGGCATGCAGATCTTCCAGCAGGCTTTTGGCGCGGCTCAGGTGGGCTTTGGCTCTATGCGCCAGGGGTATGGCTCCGCTATCTCGGTGATTCAGTTTTTCCTGGTGCTCGGCATTGTCATTGTCTTTCAACTCTATCTCCGCCGTCGTGAGGTCCAACTATGAAACATCTGCCTCTGAACGAAGATCCAGCTCCATCGCCGCACATGCGCGCTCTTTCGCCTTTGCCACAGCCGCAGACGCTGGCCAGGACGCCTCAGCCGGCGCCGATCAGGAGAATGCGCGGACGCACCGGCGGACAAAGGCCTTTGCCGCTGGGCACGCTGCTCTCCTATCTGGTGATCCTGGTGGCCGTGATCAGCTATCTCTATCCGCTACTCTATCTGGTCAATATCTCATTGAAAACGCAGATTGGCTATATCACCGATCCGGTCGGCCTGACAAAGACGCTGAACTGGCAGAGCTATGCCGATGCCTGGGTGCAGGGCGATTTTTCGACCTATCTGCTCAATACTCTGTTCTATGCGCTGGTGGCGACCTTTCTCTCGGTGCTGTTCTCCATTTTTCTGGCCTTTCCCATCGCGCGCGGATATGTCAGATGGAGCCGTTTCTGGTACATCCTGTTTGTTATTTCGCTCTTTTTGCCCAGTGGCTTGATCCCGCAGTTCCAGCTTATTCTGCACCTGGGACTCTACAATACACAGTTCGGCTATATCATGTTGAGCGCCGGGACCGGGCTGGGACCGTTTTTGATTATCGGTTATTTGAAGTCTTTGCCCAAAGAACTGGATGAGGCGGCAGCTATCGATGGCTGCGGCTATTTCCGCTATGTGTGGACTGTGGTGATTCCGCTGGCCAGGCCGGTGATCGCCACGGCGGCGATTTTGCAGATGATCGGCATCTGGAACGATATCATCGGGCCGACGATCTATCTGTCCGATCCGTCGTACTACCCGGTGTCCCTGGGTCTGTTCAATTTCTATGGCAATTTCGGCAACCAGTGGTCCACCCTGGCCGCCGCGACTCTGATTGTGGCCGCGCCGCTGGTGGTGCTCTACATTATCTTACAACGCTATATCATCGAAGGTGCTGTATCAGGGGCGGTGAGAGGCTGATCCCGGCGGTACCTGGCGTGAAATATATCCTTGATTCGGAGAATCCCTTGAAACAATTTGCCCTTACTGATGGGTGGCAGTGTAAACGACGCGATCCTGCTCTCCCCCTGGAGGACGATTTCGCGTCTCCCACCGGCTGGCTGCCTGCCACTGTTCCCGGTACGGTTCACCAGGCGTTGCTCGCTGCCGGTCAACTCCCTGATCCCTTTGTGTCCCTGAACGAGCAGGCGGTGCAATGGGTGGGGGAAAGTGACTGGTTGTATCGCCAGACTTTTGAGGTCGCGCAGGATGTTTTTGAGGCTGGCGGAGAACAGACGCTCTGCTGCGATGGCCTGGATACTTTTGCGACTGTATGGCTGAATGGCCGCCAGGTTTTGCGCAGCGAGAATATGTTTCTGCCCGCCCGTGTGTCTGTGACGGAACTGCTGCGGCCCGGCAGCAACGAAATCCGCTGCCTGTT
Source organism: Ktedonobacteraceae bacterium (assembly GCA_035546055.1). Classification (GTDB taxonomy): domain Bacteria; phylum Chloroflexota; class Ktedonobacteria; order Ktedonobacterales; family Ktedonobacteraceae; genus Paraktedonobacter. The sequence continues at coordinate 9,322 of DASZXF010000360.1, read as the reverse complement.
TGAGTCTGCCCTGGTGCGCGGCAAAGCGCGCGAGCAAGCATACGGGCCGCGCGTGGTCTGGAACGGTGATAGCAGCCGGGCGTATGTGCGCAAGGCGCAGTATCACTATGGCTGGGACTGGGGGCCAACCCTGCTGACGGCTGGTCCCTGGCAGCCGGTGCGTCTCGAAGCCTGGTCGGCGCGCCTGGCGGATCTGGCCTGCGCGCCGGATATTGCTCCTGATCTGGCTTCGGCGAGCCTGCCGGTTCACGTCGTGCTTGAGCAGAGCGCCATCATTCCGGGACTGTGCCTGCGCCTGGCGCTTTTCACTCCTGCTGGTGAAATGCTCGCGGAGGCAGTTGTCCCGGTCGAGGGCAAAGAAGTCCGGCAGGTGTTTTCGCTGGCCACGCCTGAACTCTGGTGGCCGAACGGCTATGGAGAGCAGCCCCTCTATCGACTGAGCGCGACTCTGGAGCGAGAGGGCGAGATCTTCGATCAGCGTTCGTTGCGCCTGGGTCTGCGCCGCCTGCGCCTGGTCCAGCGACCGGTGTTTGATGAAGAGGGAAGCAGTTTTTTCTTTGAGATCAATAACACGCCGATCTTCTGCCAGGGCGCCAACTGGATTCCCGCAGACTCCTTTTTGCCGCGCGTGACGCCTGAACAGTATCGCTCCTGGCTGCAACTGGCCGTGGACGCCCACATGGTCATGTTGCGCGTCTGGGGCGGCGGCATCTACGAGCAGGAGAGCTTCTATCAACAGTGCGACGAACTTGGCTTGCTGGTCTGGCAGGATTGCATGTTTGCCTGCGGCATCTATCCCACCTGTGATTGGTTTCTGGAAAATATCACCCTGGAGGTCGAAGCGCAGGTGCGCCGTCTGCGCAATTACGCGTGTATTGTCCTCTGGTGCGGCAATAACGAAGATCAGATGGTGGCCGAGACCGTCGAGGACTTCCGACCTGCTTCCGTCGGGCCGGAGGGAGCCGAGGCGCTGCCAGCTTATCGCATCTATGAGCAGGTTTTGCCCGCTATCTTTGCTCGCCTTGATCCCTCCCGTCCCTACTGGCCGGGTAGTCCCTACGGTGGAGATCTGTGCAACGCTGCGGAACGGGGCGATCAGCATGTCTGGGCGGTCTGGCATCAGGGCGTGGCCTACCAGGACTATGGCAAACTGGCCGGGCGCTTCGTCAGCGAATTCGGCATGCAGGCGTACCCGGATCTTCCGACCATTGCCGCCTTTGCTCCTGCCAGGGAACGATATCCGCAGAGCCGGACATTGGATCATCATAACAAAGCTCAGGGGGGGCAGGGACGCCTTGTCTCCTACCTGGCCGACAACGTGCGCATCCCGGAGAGCCTGGAAGATTACATTTACGCTACCCAATTTATCCAGGCGGAGGCGCTGACCTCGGCGGTGCGCAGCTGGCGCCGACGCTGGCAGGGGCCGGGTCGTGAGTACGTGGCGGGGGCGCTGGTCTGGCAACTCAATGACTGCTGGCCTGTGACCAGTTGGGCCGTGGTCGATTACTGGCAGCGTCCCAAGCCCGCCTACTACGCGCTCAAGCGCGAAATGGCGCCGCTGGTCCTTGGGATGGCTTCGCCCTCTGCCGGCGGCATCGAGATCTGGGGAGTCAACACGCTTGCTGTGTCTGTAGGGGGGACAGTGCGGGTGCAGTGCTGGACGCTGGATGGTCAGTTGCTTGACGAAAAACGGCTTCCGGTTGTGCTCGCGCCCAATCAGGCCAGTGAGTTTGGTTCCGTCGAGTTTGCCGGTGCTGGTCAGTGCGTTTACAGCGCGCAGCTTTACCTGGCCGAGCACATCCAGGCCCGCGCAACCCTCTGGCCGGAGCCGTTTAAATATCTCGCCTTGCCCGATCCGCTTCTCACCGTCGAGAAGCTTGGCCATGATCGCATATGCATCCAGGCCCGGCGGCCCGCCAAGGGGGTCTGGCTCTCCGCCGCGCATCCGGTGAAATGGAGCGATAACATGCTGGATCTTGTGCCGGAGCAGCCCCAGACCATCACTGCGGAGGGATTGGGCGAGGCCAGGGTAGAGATGCGCTGGTTGCAGCGCTGAGAACTGCGTTATGACGCCCATGAAGGCTCTGCCTGTTGATCAGGCAGACGCCTGATGGTGCGATGGAAAGGAAGAAGAGACACCTTATGGCGCGGATCAAACTCGCCTATATCGGGGGTGGCAGTACGCGTGCGGCTGGTACAATGGCCTCGTTGCTGCAAAAAGGGGAGCATTTCAATGGCTCCGAGGTTGTGCTGATTGACCTCGATGAAGAGCGCCTCAAGATTGTGCAGACGATCAGCCAGAAGCTGGCCAGGGCCAGGGGACTGGATATCACCATTACCATCACCACCGACCGGCGCGAGGGGTTGCGGGACTGCGATGCGGTCCTGACCAGCTATCGCCCTGGTGGCTTTGAGGCTCGCTATCTCGATGAGAGCATTCCCCTCAAGTATGGCGTGATCGGCCAGGAGACGCAGGGACCGGGCGGCTTCTTTATGGCCCTGCGCACCATCCATGTCATGCGCGGCATCATCGAGGATATGGAAGCTGTCTGTCCGCGTGCGCGCCTGTTCAATTACACCAATCCGATCAACCTGGTTTCCGAGGCTGTCACTCACCACACCAGTATTCCGGTCATTTCGCTATGCGAGGGACCAATCATCTACAATCGTGAATATGTCGAACTGGCGGGCCTTGATCCCGCGTTGCTCGACGCTGTGTCGATTGGCCTCAATCATGGTTCCTGGTCCACGCGGCACCTCTACGCTGGACAGGATCTTATTCCTCTCCTGCAAGCAGCCTATGAACGCCTGCTTCGCGAGGGTCAGCACACGCGCGCGGATCTGCGTATGCTCGAACTGGCCTGCGCGATGGAGGCGCTGCCCAGTCACTATTTCCAGTATTACTACTTTCAGGAAGAGATTCTGGCAGAACTGCGCGCGAAGCCGACCACGCGAGCCCAGGATATCATGGCTCAGGTCGATGGCTACTGGACGCATTACCGCGAGCAGGCGGCGCGCGAGGTGCCGGTGCTCGATCCCGCGCGTTCGCGCGGCGGCATCAACGAACTGGAACTGGCTATCGATGTCATGGACGCCATCTACAATGATCGCGGGGAAGTGTGCTATGTCAATGTGCCGAACAACGGGGCCATTGGGGATCTGCCTGACGATCTGGTGGTGGAACTGGTGGGCTACGTCGACCGCCACGGGGTTCAACCCCTGGCGCAGGGACATCTTCCCCGGCACGTGCGCGGACTGGTGCAGATGCTCGGCGAGTATCAGGCGCTGGCCGCCGAAGCTGCGTGGAGCGGGACGCGCAGAGATGCCATTCGCGCCCTGGCCAGCAATCCACTGGTACTTTCGTTCGCCAGGGCGCAGGCCATCTATGACGAAATGGCCGCCGCCTTGCGCGCCTACTTGCCGGAGCGTCTGTTGCCATGAGCACGATGGAGAGCAAGGCGCGGGCCTCGGTTCTGGCGGTCGATGGCGGCAATACGAAAACCCTGGCCCTGGTCGCGGCGCTGGATGGAACCATTCTGGGGAGAGGCCGTAGCGGGTGCAGCGATATCTATAACACGTTCAGCATGGCCAGCTATGGGCAGGAAGCGCTGGATCTGGCGCTGGCCAATCTGGAGCAGGCGATCAGCGACGCGCTCGACGCCGCGCGGGTGAAGGCGCAAGATCTGCTGGTGGGTGTCTTCAACCTGGCCGGCGCGGATTGGCCGGAGGATTTTGCGCTGCTGCGCGCGGCCATGCAGACACGCGGCTTCGGGCAGACGATCATCGTGCAGAACGATGCCTTTGGGGTTCTGCACACTGGCCACGCGGACCCCATGGGCGTTTCCATTCTCTGCGGAACCGGCGCGGCGGTAGGTGCGCGCGGACCCGGTGGGCGCTCCTGGCACGCCAGCTACTGGCTGGATACAGGCGGCAGCATCGACCTGGGACGCAAAACCCTGGAACTGGTCTACCGCTCCGCCCTGGGCCTTGCGGCTCCCACCACGCTCACCGGGCGCGTGCTGGACCTGTTCCAGGTTGAGACGGTCGAAGATGTTCTGCACCGTCTGACTGGCCGCGAGACGCGTAAGCTGCATATCCGGCAGATTGATAGGCTGGCTCCGGCGCTGCTGGATGAAGCGCATGCCGGAGATTCCCTGGCCCGTGGCCTGGTGCGGGAGCACGGCAACGCCCTGGGTTTGTATGCCAACGTCGCCGCGCGGCGTGTCGGACTCACAGACAGCGCGTTCCCGCTGGTCCTGGCGGGCGGAGTCCTGCGCCATCCTTCTCCGCTCCTGGCCGACGCCATTGTGGAGGCCGTGCGCGCGGCCTCGCCCGCCGTTCAGCCTGCGCGCGCGCCTTTCGAGCCAGTCGTCGGCGTGCTGTTCTCGGCCCTGGCAGCAGCGGGTGTTCAACTCGATACCCGGCTTGCCGCGCGTGTAACCGGGCAGTTCGACGGTGGCTCTATCAGGGAGGAAATGCCTCTGACAGAGCGATTTACAGGCGATGAGGTATGAGAGGGAAGCTTTCACCTGTCCTCAGCACGGGAGGCCAGGACTGCCGAAGATATGCAGAGTGTTGCTAAAAAAAAGAGGCATATCGCAGGGCTATTCTTGCTATAGTAGGCACAGGAATGGTTGTGTCCTGGCTGATTGAGAACAGGAGAGCGATGGACGGGAGGATGGTGGCATCCGTGGTGCAGGCATCTGCCAGGGAAGGCATGTATTTTCTTGAAGAGAAGAACCATTCTGTAGAAGAAGGAGAGAAAAGTGGCTAAGCAACTTGCTACCACCCATGTCTGGGAAAGTGCCGAGTTGAGCTTTGCGGCAACGACGACCTGCGCTAATCCTTATCGCGAGGTCGAGTTCCAGGCGGAATTTCGTGGACCCGATGGCCGTCTGCTGGTCGTGCCGGGTTTTTGGGACGGCGAGCAGAACTGGAAGGTCCGTTTCGCGCCTCCTGTCGCGGGTTCGTGGCACTGGCGCACCTCCTGTTCCGTGTCCTCGGAAACCGGTCTGCACGGTCAGAGCGGAAGTCTGGAGGCGCTGCCCTGGTCGCAGGCGGAGATCGAGGCCAATCCAACGCGGCGTGGCTTTGTGCGCGTTCACGAATCCGGGCGCTATTTCGTGTATGCCGATGGCACGCCATTCTACTGGCTGGGGGATACCTTCTGGGCTGGTTTCAGCCAGCGCTGCTCGCTGGAGAGCGATTTTCCGCTCTATCTGCGCGACCGCCAGGACAAAGGCTTTACCGTCATCCAAATGGTGGTTGGGCGCCCGGTGGCGGAGAAAAGTGCGGCGAGCTACTGGGGCGGCGGCATGTGTAATGAAGGTGGCGCTCCGTATGAGCGGCGCTACGATCTGATCAATCCGGCGTATTTCCAGCATTTTGACCGCAAGATGCGTTTGCTGCTGGAGGCGGGCTTTATACCCTGTCTGTTTGGTGCCTGGGGCCAGGATTTGCAACAGGTCGGCGTGGCGGCCATGCAGGAGTACTGGCGCTATCTCGTCGCGCGCTACGCGGCCTATAACGTGTTGTGGTGCATCTCCGGTGAATATTACTATACGCCGGACGAAGAGAGCTGGCGGCAGATCGGGCAGACCGTTCACCGCGCCGATCCCTATCAGCATCCCACCTCGGCCCATGCCATCGCTCCCCACAGCGGCAGCACCCACTACCAGGGTGATGAGTGGTATGACTTTAACCTGATCCAGGTTGGCCATGTCGAAGCCTTCCGCGCTCTGTTTAAGGCGCTGCCGCAGATCGATTACCAGGCCAGACCAATCAAGCCAGCCATCATGTCCGAGTCCTGGTACGAGAACCACGAGTCCACCTTCAAAGAGGCGCCGGCGCGCTTCAATGATCGGGATATCCGCTACGTCACCTACGTGTCGCTGCTGAGTGGCTGTATTGGCCAGACCTACGGCGCGCATGGCGTCTGGTCCTGGGCCGATGACCAGGATGCCGCCGATCCGCAGTTTAACGCGCCCGCGCCCTGGAGGCATGATCTCCATCTGCCGGGTAGCACGCAGATGAAGCACCTGCGCACCCTGATGCAGGAGGTGCGCTGGTGGGAACTGGAGCCGCATCCCGAAGTGGTATCGAGTACCAACGCCTCAGCCTTTTGCGCGGCGATCCCCGACCGCGAGTATCTGGCCTATTTTCCCCAGGGGGCGAACCGTGTGTTGCTCTGTCTGCCCTGCACCGGCAGTTCGCAGAGCGCCAGCGATTACAGCGCGCGCTGGTTTAATCCGCGCAGCGGCGCATGGCTGGCTGTCGATGAGAGCACGCTGGAGACGGTGCGCTGGCCGCTGTGGTTTCTCTGGTGGGCGCCCACCCCAGATGACCAGGACTGGGTGTTATTGCTCAAGAAAAAGCCCTGGCCTTTTCAAGCGGTTTCGTGAAGATCATGGTTGGTAAGTAGTACATGCACACACAGGATAACAGAAGGAAGGACAGATATGCATATTGCGCAGACCAGAACAGAACAGTATCGGCGTGACGGATACATAACCGCCTCCAATCCCTTTTCAGTCGCGCTGCTTGGGCAGTTGCGTGCGGAGTCAGATCGGCTATTACGGCTTTGCTCTGAGGAGTCAGAACGCTACGCGCCACGCATTGAATGGGAGAAAGATTACCTGGCGCAAGAGGACCAGGCCGGGATGGAGCGGGTGATTCGCAAACTTGAGCCGGTTTCCGATCTCAGTCCTCTGTTCGCCGAACTGGCCTTTTCTGAGGCCGTGGCGGGTCCGGTACGTGAGCTGTTTGGCGAAGACGTGGAACTTTTTGAAGACAAGCTCAATCTCAAGTTGCCAGGCGGCTCATCCTATCCGTGGCACCAGGATTGGAGTTGCTGCTGGCGAGCTTTTACCGACGATCTGATCACCTGTTTTATCTACCTGGATGATGCCGATGAAAAAAACGGCTGCTTACAGGTCGTGCCGGGGAGCCACGCGCAGAAAATCGTTTATCCTTTCAAGCAAGGCAGCCGCTTCACCGTCGACGACGCGTCCTTTGACCAGGGACAAATTGTGCCAGTGCCGCTCAAGGCTGGCGAGATGATTTTCTTCGATCCCTATTTACTGCACTTTTCGGATCTGAACCGCAGCACGACTCCTCGCAGATCGATCATTTACACGTACAATCCCGCCCGGCTGGGCCAGATCAATCAACTGCGTTTTCCGCCCGTGCCAGGAGCATAGCGTATCGTGAAGAAGATCATTGAAAAGAATCTGCGCGTGCGAATGCGCGATGGCGTGTATCTCAGTACCGATGTCTATCGTCCCGCCGAGGGGGGACCATTCCCGGTGCTGCTCATCCGCACGCCGTATAACAAAGAAGACCCCCAATTGCTGAGCACACCCCCGGAGGCTTCTCGACTGCTGGAAGCTGGATACGCGGTCGTCGCGCAGGACGTGCGCGGGCGTTATGCCTCCGAGGGTGTGTTTGATCCATTTGCCCAGGAGGCCGCCGATGGCGCTGATACCATTGCCTGGGCACAAAGCCAGCCCTGGTCTACCGGCAAAATCGGCACCTTTGGCCTTTCATACATGGCCATGACCCAGTGGCTCCAGGCCGGAGAACAGCCTGAAGGTCTGGCGGCCATGGCTCCTTCCCAGGTACCCGCTGGCTATTACGAGGGCATGGAATACCAGGGAGGCGTTTTTCAAACTCACGGCCTGGTGTGGAGTCTGACTGCTGTCGCTGAGAACGCATTACAGCGGCAGGTGCAGCAAGGACGCATCACCGAGGAAGCAGCAGCCGGGGAACTGGCCAGGTTGAGCGATTTTTCGCCATGGCTGCACCGCATGCCATTGAGCGATATACCACCGCTGGCCGATCTGGCCCCCTTTTATTTTGACTGGCTCGCGCATCCCGACTACGATGATTACTGGCGCGCCCTGGATCAGCGCCAGGCGCCTGAACGGATCACGGTGCCCGCGCTCCACATTGGAGGCTGGTACGATATTTTCCAGAGCGGCACCCTGGAAAATTATCAACGTATGCGGCTGTACGGTGGCAGTCCCCAGGCGCGTCGGCATCAGCGTCTCATCATGGGACCATGGACGCATGGCGTTTTCGAGGGGAGCTTTGATGAACGCTCCTATGGAGCCGCAGCCAGCGCCCGCGCGCTCGATCTGACCGGTATGCATCTGCGCTGGTTTGATCACTGGCTCAAGGGGGAAGCGAACGGCGTTGAGCAGGAGAAACCGGTATGGTTGTTCGTCATGGGGCTTGATCAGTGGCGGGCGGAGGATGACTGGCCGTTACCTGATACCCACTATCGCGCATACTATCTGCATAGCGCAGGTCACGCCAATACCGTGAGCGGCGATGGCCTGCTCTGTCCCGCTCTGCCCGACGCAGAGGCGGTGGATGTCTATATCTCTGATCCGCTCAATCCCGTACCCACGCGGGGAGGTGCGATGAACTTCGATCTATGCGGCCCCTGTGATCAGCGGAGCATCGAAACTCGCGAGGATGTCCTGTGCTACACCACGCCTCCACTGACCGCGCCTCTCGAAGTCACAGGTCCGCTTGCCCTGATCCTCTGGGTTTCCTCGTCCGCGCGGGATACCGACTTCACGGGCAAACTGGTCGATGTCTACCCTGATGGTCGGGCTGAAATTCTGACCGATGGCATTCTGCGCGCCCGTTATCGTGAATCTCTTGCTCAGCCGTTACCGCTGAAAGCGGGAGAGCGCTACGAACTGCGCCTTGACCTTGGCGCCACCTCCAACGTGTTTCGCGTCGGGCATCGTATCCGCCTGGAAGTGGCCAGCAGCAATTTTCCTCGTTTTGCCCGCAACACCAACACCGGGGGCGTCGTCACCTGGGATAGGGAGGCGGACTGCGTGCGCGCCACCAATGCTGTCTATCATGGTCGTGGGTATCCTTCACGTTTGATCTTGCCCGTGATTGAACGAGCATAGCAGGCCAGCGTGAAGATGTTTATCGCTGATGTGGAGCTTATCGTTCATCGATTGCTTCTTTATGAGATGCGCTTCAAGATGATCCGACCAGCCAGACACGGAACGTTGCCAGAGATAGCGTATCAAGCCTTTAAGCCTCGCTCGGCGGGTGTAGACCGGAGAGAGCAAGAAATGTGCTTCCATCTCCCGTTTGCCCTTGTCTATGAGGATCTAACGTATTGAACGATGTAAAGGAGATGAGAACATGTTCAGTGAACTGACCGCAGATGAACTGGCGCTGCTCCCAACGGACGAAGAAGTACAATTGTACCGCATTCATGGCTATTATCAGTCGCGGAAAATCTTCAGCGACGAAGAGATTGACCGGGCCATTGCTGGCAGCGAGCGCTACT
>DASZXF010000359.1:0-1569 GCA_035546055.1 Ktedonobacteraceae bacterium | reverse complement strand
CATGTCTCTTCAGGAATTGCTGGCCGTGCCGCACACACGCTTTGAGGAACGGCTGGTTGCTCAGGTCAATCGCCTGGAAAATCCGCTCAACTGGGTCATCCTCTTTATGGCGCATATCTACCACCGCTTTAATATGGAGACGCTTGACTGGATCGCGCATCATTCAAACCTGAAATATACCCAGGACATTGATTATCCAGCGCTGATCAAAAATCTGCCGGGCCTCTCATTTGTGCGCCAATCTGGCTCTGGCAGGGACTTCGTGCTGCACGATGAGATGCGCCGCCTGGTAACGTTGCACTGCTGGGATGTGCAGGACGCGAATCAGCATATTCGCCGGGAATTGAGTCGCTGTATCGTCAAATATTGCGAGCAGCAGATGGGGCAGCGTCTGGGCGAGCAGGAGCAGCAGTTGTACAGCATTATGAAGCTCTATCACCTGCTGTTTCTCAATCTGGAGGACGGTCTGAATTACTTTGAAGCGGAGTCCCGCCGGGCAGTCAATGCCTGGCGCAGCGCCTTTGCCCGTTCGCTCCTGCAAGAGGTGCGTCTGTTTTCCTCGGAGCTTTCGCAGGAGCAGCAGTATATGCTGATCTTCGCGGGCGCCAGACTGTTGCGCGGCGAGGAGGACACGCCATCCGCGTTGCAAGAACACGAGCGCCTCCAGCGGGAAGCCAGTGCCGAGTGGTACTCCAGACACGCGGTCGAGATTTTGATCGAGAAAGGTCGCTGTTATCTGCTGGTCAGCCAGTTGCGCGAGGCCGGAGACTGTTTCAGCCAGGCGCTCGCTCTTGGCAGGGCGCGCGGTGACGTGGCGCGTTCGGCCTATTTGTTGAACATGCTGGGTTTTATTCACCGGCGTCGGGGTGAACTGGACAAAGCCCTGGAATTTTATGAAGAGTGTGTCCTTGTCCAGAAAGCCACCGGGCAGGAGGTGGCCTATGCGGATACGCTGAACAATATCAGCAATGTGTATCGCCTGAAAGGTCGCATCGAAGAGGCTTTGCGCATCTGTAAAATCAGTCTGAGTCAGCGCCGCAGGTTGGTGCAGGAGGGCAAGACCGGCGAACGTTCAATTGCTTTAAGTTTGAATACGCTGGGTCTGATTTACCTGGATTCTGGGAACTATACCCTGGCGGAGCAATCTCTCTTTGAGGCATTTGATATCTACAGTCGTTACAACGATAAAAGAAGTATTGCTATGTTCTATAGTCGCCTGGGCAGGGTACAGATGGCCAGGGGGGATCTGGCGCGAGCTGGCGAGCTTTTTGAAAAGGCCAGAGAGGCTTCGGAAGATATCAACCCCGAGGCGCTGGTCGCCAGTCTGAATCGCCAGGGGCGCGTTTACCTGCTCCAGAACCAGTGGGAGACCGCCGTGCCGCTTTTCCAGCGCGCCATCGCAGTCGCCGACCAGATCCACGATTCATATCAACGCACAGAGAACCTGATCTATTATGCTGTGGCCCTGGAGCGGCTTGGCAAGTCAGAAGAAACTCAGGAATTATGGCAGCAGGTCTATGATCTCTCATCGCAGGAAAACTATCTCCTGCTACGCGCCCGCGCGGAGAA
>DASZXF010000358.1:0-2774 GCA_035546055.1 Ktedonobacteraceae bacterium | reverse complement strand
ACTCGTTGACCACTGTTGTCATGCAGCCGGGCAGCGGCGGTACGCCTACGCCGACGGCGACTCCCACACGCGGTACGACGCCGACGGCGACTCCCACGCGCGGTACGACGCCGACACCCACGCCGACGGCGACGGCGGTGAGCGGTAGCTCGTGCAAGGTGGTGTACACGGTGACGAACCAGTGGCCGGGCGGCTTTGGGGCAGCGCTTGCCATCACGAACACGGGGACGACGGCGATTAACGGCTGGACGCTCAAGTTCAGTTTTGCCAACGGGCAGACGATCTCCCAGTTGTGGAACGGCAGTTATACCCAGAGCGGCGCGAATGTCACGGTGACGAACGCCAGCTACAATGGCAGCATCGCGCCGGGCGCTACGCTCTCGGCTCCGCCGGGCTTCAATGGCACCTGGAATGGTACGAATACCAGTCCGACCTCGTTTACCCTCAATGGCGTGACCTGTAGTCTCTCCTGAACAGCAGGAGGACGCTCCGGGCGCCTGTTCCCGGATCAAAAGGCCAGGAGGACACATCTGTGTTTTCCTGGCTTTTTTGCGCGGAGAACAGCGCGGGCCTTGAGCATGGCGGAGATGGCCAGACCTTGCCGCCAGGACTCTTGCCCGCGCCGGAGACGCTGCCGCCGCTGCGTATGGGCTATGAATGTCTTGAGGCCGCCGTTATCCTGCTGATCGTTCTGGAGAGCCTGAGCCATTTTCACGTCTGGCTTGCCGGGCACTCATCCTGCTCAGAACTCTCCTGCCCCGGCGGTGAGCGGTCTGGCTTCGCGGATCGCTCACCCCCTGGGGGTACTCGTCTCTCTACGCTGAAGCCAGCCAGGCCGCGAGCGCGCGCCCGATCTCGTCAGGCGCGTCTTCCTGGAGGAAGTGCCGTCCTCGGACGGTGATCTCGCGTTGCGCGGGCCAGGTGTGGCAGAAAGCGCGTTCGGACGCTGGCATGGAGCCGGGTTCGCCCTGGATGTAGAGTTTGGGCAGCGGACTGTGGGAGAGCCATTCACCATAGGCTGTGACGATCTCCGCTACCTCGGCTGGCTCGCCGTCGAAGGGCGCTTGCCGGGGCCAGGTCAGGGTGGGACGACGCGCCTCGCCGGCTTCGGCAAAGGGACGGCGATAGTGCTCCATCTCTTCCGCGCTCAAACTGCGCAGCATACCGCCGGGCAGGATGCGCTCGATGAAGAGGTTCTGCTCCAATGCCAGTTGCTCTCCTGCGGGGGAGCGCAAGGCCTGGAGGTTCTCACGGAAAGGCGAGGGGACTTCACTCCAGGTACGCGGTCTGGCCAGGGCTTCCATGTAGGCGATGCCGCGCATGGCGTCCTGGTGGCGATAGGCCCAGTCAAAGCCCAGGGCCGAACCCCAATCGTGGACCACCAGGGTGACGCGTTCCCTGACGCCGAGTTGCTCAAGCAGCGCGTCCAGGTAGCGGCGGTGCTCGACGAAGGTGTACGAGCCGGGACCGCTCTCCGGCAACTTCTCCGAGTCGCCCATGCCGATGAGGTCGGGGGCGATACAGCGGCCAAGCGTCTCGACATAGGGAAGAATATTGCGCCAGAGGTAGGAAGAGGTCGGGTTGCCGTGTAGAAAGACGATGGGATCGCCGCTGCCGACTTCGACATAGGCCATGGTGCGTCCTAAAACCTGTTGCTGCTTTTTTTGATAGGGAAATGTGGCGTTGATCATGGTATCTTCTTTACCTGTACTTTCTCTTTGTTTACAAAATGCTGTGCTCTCTTCATGACGGCCCTTCCGCTGCGCTCTGGGAGCGGAAGGGCTGTTCTGTTATCTCCGCTGGCAGGCACGCTCAGGAGAGATGGTGCGCCTGCTGCGCGCCGGATTTTTCCAGCGAACCCTGGCGCTGCTGCCGGGCGTAGCGTCCTTTGCCTGTCCACGAGAACATGGCGGGAAAACGATGCTGGGACAGGGTGGCTGTGACGACAAAACCCACGAACATCTCGCGTGTGAAGGCACCCAGGCGACCTGTAATCGTGGGCCGCGCGGGCCTGTCGTCGGGCGTCAGCGGGAGGAAGAGGGCGTGCTTCTCTCCCAGGGCAACCGCCTGGGCCACGTATGAGAAACTCAGTGGCCGGGGTTGCTTGCCCGCCAGTTCGGCGCTCATGCAGTCAGCCGCGTGAGCCGCCATGATGGAGGCTGTGAAGGCGCTCATGCGCACATGTGGCACTCCGGGTTTCTCGATGGGCATGGCGGCGTCACCGATGGCGTAGATCTGTGGATGCGAGATCGCGTGCAGGAAGGGATTGACGAGCACCTGGTCGCGCTCGTTCACGGTCAGACCTGACTCTCTGGCCAGGGGTTGGACCGTGAATCCGGTGGTCCAGATGCACAGGTCGCAGGCCAGTTCGTCCCCTCCTGCCAGGAGCACGCTCTGCGCCAGCACTTCCTTGATCTCGCGCTGGTCGAGGAGTTCGATGTTCAGACTCGCCAGCCGCTTGAGGAAAATGTCGGCAACGTGTTTGTCCCAGGCGTGGGCGAGTGCCTCTCGCGTCACCAGGCTGACCTTGAGCTGAGGATACACGCTGGCTACCTGGGTGGCTGTTTCAATGCCGGTCGCTCCTCCGCCGCAGACCACGACGCGCCCGCCCTTCGCTCCGAGGTCGGCCAGTCTTTCCCGCAAATCGACGGCTGAACGGGGGCCGCGCGGCTGGAGACTGTAGGCATAATCCTTTACTCCGGGCACGTTGTTGAGATTGGTCATGCTCCCCAGCGCGTAGACCAGGTAATCAAAGTCTAGCTCGCGCTGGCCCT
>DASZXF010000357.1:0-2401 GCA_035546055.1 Ktedonobacteraceae bacterium | reverse complement strand
CGCCATCGATGAGGCGCTCGCGGAAGCGCGCAGTCATAACGAGTGCTGGTGGGACGCGGAACTGTATCGGCTGCAAGGTGAATTACTGCTCATGTCAGGCGCGGACATGGCGCAGGGTGAGGCCGCGTTTCTCCGCGCCTGCGAAATCGCCCATGCGCAGCAGGCCAGGTCGTTAGAACTCCGGGCGACCATCAGCCTGACTCGTCTGTGGCATCGTCAGCAGCGCTCAGAAGAGGCCAGGCAGCGGCTGTCCGGCCTCTACAACTGGTTCACCGAAGGATTTGAGACGGCGGATCTGCGTACAGCGCGCCTGCTGCTGGCCCGCTTATAATCTATCCGTAGCGCGAAGACTCCGCCATAACGCTTTGCTAACGCTACTTTTCCAGGCGGTCATCTTTTTTCTCCCCGACGCGTCCACTTTTGCCACCCGGCCAAACGATCTGCTAACGCCTCTCGTGCTACGCTGGTAATGGAGGACCGGTGCCTGTGATGGAGCGCTGGCTCTGTCCGGCATCCGGGATCTGTGGCAGGGTCATAAAGGAGGCAAGGAATGTACTATGAGCATTGAAAAGGAGAAAAGGCATGACTGAAGAACAACATACCCCCATCGCTGTGGAGGAAGCTGCTATGCAGCAACTGGCAGCTCATCTGCGCGGTACACTGATTCGGCGTGGAGACGCCAGCTATGAAGAGGCTCGCCGGGTCTACAACGCCATGATTGATAGACATCCCGCGCTGATCGTGCGCTGTAGAGATGTCGCCGACGTAATCGCATCCGTCAACTTCGCGCGCGAGCAGCGCCTGACCCTGGCCGTGCGCGGAGGCGGGCACAACGGTCCCGGTCTGGGTACCTGTGATGATGGCCTGGTGATCGATCTCGCGGACATGAGAGGTATCCGCGTTGATCCGCAGGCGCGCACGGTGCGCGTAGAGGGAGGTTGCACCTGGGGAGACGTAGACCACGCAACCCATCCCTTTGGCCTGGCCACGCCGAGCGGCTTTATCTCAACCACCGGCGTTGGTGGGCTGACCCTGGGCGGGGGCATTGGCTACCTCGCGCGCAGTCTGGGGCTGACGATTGACAACCTGCTGGGGGTGGATATGGTGCTCGCCGATGGCAGCTTCGTCACCGCCAGCGCCGACGAGCACGCCGACCTGTTCTGGGCTGTGCGCGGAGGAGGCGGCAACTTCGGCGTCGTCACCTCATTTGTGTTCCAGTTGCACCCTATCAGCACAGTTTATGGCGGACCTATGCTCTGGCCATTTGAGCAGGCAGCCGAGGTTATGAAGTTCTGGCGCGACTTCATTTTGCACGCGCCCCCGGAGATCAACGGCTGGCTTGGTTTTATTACCGTGCCGCCAGTGCCCTCGTTTCCGCCCCATCTCCATTTGCAGAAGGTCTGTGCCATCGTCTGGTGCTACAGCGGTCCACTGGAGCAGGCTGACGCCGCCTTCCAGCCCATTCGCGCCGGCCTTCCTCCGCTGGTCGATGGCGTCGGGCCGCTTCCCTGGCCGGAACTCCAGAACCATTTCGATGCCCTCTATCCAGCGGGACTGCAATGGTACTGGAAAACCGACTTTTTCACCGAATTGAGTGATAAAGCCGTCGATCTGCATATGAAGTACGCCGCCCAGCTACCGACCGCGCACTCGACGATGCACCTCTACCCGCTTAACGGCGCGGTCCATCGTCGTGGTGCCAGCGAAACCGCCTTCAGCTTCCGCGAAGCCAACTTTGCCGAAGTCATCGTCGGTGTCGATCCCGATCCCGCCAACAACGAGCGCATGATGCGCTGGGCAAAGGACTACTGGCTGGCTCTGCACCCCTACTCGGCGGGCGGAGGCTATATCAATATGATGATGGACGAAGGCACAGATCCCGTACAGGCGGCTTACCGCGATAACTACGCCCGCCTGTCCCAGGTCAAGGCGGCCTATGATCCCGGCAACCTCTTCCATGTCAATCAAAACATCAAGCCGGGTCGCTAAGCTGTGCCGGTCTGTGCTACCGGAGATGTTTCCTGAAGCAATTCGTCAAAGAGAGATGTAGCGATAAGGCCCGCCCGGTCCTCCGCCTGCGCGGCCCCAAAGAGCGTCAGGCCGGGCGGGCCTTATCGCTACATCTCCCCTGTCGTCCCTGCTTTCTCCGCGCATGTCCCATCGGCACTCCCTGCCTGCGTGGCCTGACCGTCAAGCGGGTTGTACAGAAGGCTCAAGAAGTCCTGGCCCTTTCCCGGTAACGCGGGAGGGCGTCAGCAGGCGATACAGCGTGCTTTTTCGTGAGTCGCTTTCATGTTAGCTGGCGTATTAAGAACGAGAAAGCTTCTCCAGGTCTGCTTGAGATTTTTTGTGAGGTGGTGCCAACATGAGCAGCGAAAGCAACACTCAGCACTTTAGCGAA
>DASZXF010000356.1:0-4193 GCA_035546055.1 Ktedonobacteraceae bacterium | reverse complement strand
GGTGGCTATTATTGATCAGGGTAAACTCGTTGCCGAAGCCTCGGTGGCGGACCTGACCAGGGGGAAAGGCGAGTTTCGTGTAACGGTTGAGCGAGCCGGTGAGGCGCTGGCGCTGCTCAAAAGCCAGGCGTGGGGCCAGAGCGCTTACGCGGACGGCGAGGGCGTTCTGCTGACTCCTTCACCGGATGGCAGCGGGCGGGCGCTCAATCTTTTCCTTTCACAGGCCGGTTTTGTGCCTGAAACTCTGGAACGGCCCACGCAAGATCTGGAGCAGGTCTTCCTCAATCTGACAGCCTCTGGTTCAGGAGATGTAAAATAGATGAGTACTATCACAACTGATACCCCTCTTACCAGACAGGAGCGATCTTTACGCTCCTCGCGGCCCAGCTTTTTTGGCCTGGTTGGTGGAGAACTTTTCAAGGTCATGCGCCAGTGGACTCCCTGGATTGCCCTGGTCCTGACGCTCGGCATTGTCTTTTTGCCCTACCTGATCATGTTTACCAACTCGGACCTGAAAGAACTGATTCAGAGGCCGGGCCACGGGTACTTTTATGGCCGGGTCGCGGCCTGCCTGGGTCTGCTGCGCGCTTTTGGAGGAATCGCCCTCCTGATCATCATAGCACGCATGATTGGGCAGGAATACAGTCTGGGCACTATTCGCATTGTCCTGGCGCGCGGTGTGGGGCGCGTGCAATTCCTGCTGGCTAAAATCACCGCCGCCGTCATTTGCGCTCTGTTTATCCTGCTCGTCGGCCTGGCGGAAATGGCACTGCTGACCACCGTGCAGATCCAGATTGCCACCGGTAATCTCGACGCGCTGACCAGTCTGCCCACCAGCGTCTGGCACGACCTCGGTCTGTACCTGCTGGCCGTGATGAGCAGCATGGGGGTGACCATTCTCATGGCCAGCGCGGTCAGCGTCGTTTTTCGTTCGCTGGCCGGCGCGCTCAGCGGCTCCATCGCCTGGTTTCCCATCGACAACATGCTGGTTATCATGCTCTTGTTGCTTTCCAGGCTGACCAACAGCGATTTCTGGACCAATGTCAGCGCCTACCTGCTTGGTCCCAACCTGAACGTCATGGCGGGCATGCTGGCCAACCAGGATAGCCCGGCCTGGAGCTTTGGCTTTGGTCCCCAGGTGGCCGTTGATGGCACGCACACCCTGATCGTCACCCTGGTCTACGCAGTCATCTTCGCTGTAATCGCCATCGGCTTTGCCTGGAAACGCGATGTAAAAGAATAGCGCCAAAAAGAAGCGTCCCCGGCGGGACCCTGAGGTGGAGAGCCACAGGGGTGGGACAGCCGGGGACGCTCTTTGCCCGTGCGGGCAAACGTGCCATTGGGGTGGCACACAACAACGGAAGGAAGCTGGAGGCTGGTTGGGACGGGGTGTCTGCTCAAATCGTCCGGCAGGCCAGCCTGCAGAGTCCAGAGCCGCGCCAGTCTATTGTGCTGGCCCTGGCTCGATCTTCGCCGTCAGCATCAGCATATAGCCAGTTTCCAGGATTGAAAGCACATCCATGCCGAAATCCTTCAGCTTCAGGCGTGTGCGCGAAAGCACATTGCGCACCGGGCGCATCTCATGATCCCACGTGCCATATTCCAGCGCCTCCTGCAAGCGCTCACGAGCGCGCGCAATGGTCTTTTCGCTGACCGTACCATTGTAGAAATTGGCAAACATCACTTCATGCGGGCAATAGTGCGGATAGTGCTCCAGCAGAGGCCGCAGCAAACTCAGTTCGCTGTTCGTGAACTGCTGTTGCACCAGCATCCGGGGCCATTTACCCTCAGCCGTATGCAGATAGGAGAGCGTGCCCAGGCGTGTATTCAAAGCCAGGGTATGTCCTTCTGGCAGCGCGTCTCGCAAATTAAAGTAAAGGATCTGTTCGGTATCGAGGTGAGTGGTGGTCGCCGTATCTCGACGAACTGCTAGACGCTGCATAGTCGCTCTCTCCTTATCAGTAGTAAAGAAATTTCAGCTTACCCGAAAGCGCCGGTACAAGACGTTTGTTACAATAAACGCGTTCTTTGCTTTCGTTCGAGGATGGGCTGGTCTTCCCTGACACCGCCGCATCCATCGCATTTCTTGTATTAATTATGTCTAGAAAACATGGACTTAGGGAAGGTCTTATGTTATCATTCTTTTTATCAAATTTATCATTTTACTTTGTTGAAGGCTTTTTCTCTTACCGGCGCGGAGTGATAAGCTGTCAGGCCGCCTCTCAAGGGCTGTCAGCGGAAATGGCATTTGTGGTAGAAGAAAGCGATCTGAACATGTCGAAGTGTTATCGAAAGCGTTAAACGTCGTTATAGAGGGTGTGTGGGCTGGGATACGCGCTTGAGGACAGGCCGGTGCTTCAATCGACGGTAGGAAAAGACCGGCATAAGATGTGTTTGTAGCGCGACCCAACCAGCAATTATCGATCATAGGATACAGCCATGGATAAGGCCAGACCGGGATCGCAGCCGCGAGTACGCCTGACGGAGGCGCGCAACGCACGCGGGTGGTCGCAAAAGGAAGTCGCGGAACACCTCGGAACCACTTTTGTCAATGTGAGCCGCTGGGAGCGTGGGATTACCCGGCCCAGTCCCTATTTCCGCAAGAAGCTCTGTGTGCTTTTTGGCAAAACCGAGCTGGAACTGGACCTTGTGCTGGAAAGCGAAAATCAGCCCGGAGAGAGCGAACCGCTGCCCGCGCCCGTTTATCTTCCTCCCGCCAGCGCCATGCCGGTCTCTCTTCCTGCCAGCCCGCCCGCAGGCGGGACGCGTGCCCTGTACGACCCTTCCATTCCGGTGCCGCTCCAGATCTCCCTGGTGGGCCGCGACGAAGAACTGAGCAGGCTGCGCCGGCGCTTGAGCGGTGGGGGCAGCGTGGCCCTGACGGCGCTCAACGGTCTGCCGGGGGTTGGCAAAACCGCCCTCTCGATTACCCTGGCCAACGATCCCGAACTGCGCGAGCACTTCAAGGACGGCATTCTCTGGGCCGGTCTGGGACCGGAACCCAACATGCAGAGTCATCTCAGCCGCTGGGGGACGCTGCTGGGCCTCTCATCCAGTGAAATGAGCACGCTCAGCGGGAACGAAGCCTGGGGGGTTGCCCTGCACCGCGTCATTGGTTCGCGAACCATGCTGCTGGTCATCGACGACGCCTGGACCCTGGAAGATGCGCTGGCCCTCAAGGTCGGCGGACCCAACTGCGCGCATCTGCTCAGCACACGCTTTCCCATCATCGCCACCCAGATCGCGGCGGAAGGGGCCACCGCCATCAAAGAGCTGAACAGCGACGAGGGCATGGTCCTCCTGCGTATGCTCGCCCCCGATGTCGTCGAACGCGAAATGCAGCGCGCCCGCGAACTGGTCATGGCCGTTGGCGGCCTGCCCCTGGCTCTCACCCTGATCGGCAACTATCTGCGCATGCAGGCCTACGCTGGCCCGGCCCGGCGCGTCACAGCCGCGTTGGAAAAGCTCAGCGAAGCCAGCGCGCGTCTCAACATCAGCGAGCCGCGTGGTCCCGTCGAGCGTCATCCCAGCCTCACCAGTGACACGCCAGTCTCCCTGCGCACCGTCATCGCCGTCACCGATCAGCAGCTCGCCGAGCCGACCCGGCGCGCCCTGCACGCCCTCTCCGTCTTCCCGCCACGTCCCAACAACTTCTCTGAAGAGGCCGCCCTGGCCGTGGCCGCCTGCACCATCGACATCCTTGATCAGATCACCGACACCGGTCTGCTCGAAACCAGCGGTTCCGACCGCTACAGTCTGCATCAGACCATCGCCGATTACGCCCGTCTGCAACTCGACGACCACGGCGCCTATCAACGTCTGATCGCCTACATCACCACCTTTACCGAAGCTCATCGCAAAGACTACGAAGTTCTCGAAAGCGAAAGCAACAACATCCTTGCCGCCCTCGAAGCCGCCGTCGAACAGGCCCACTACGCCGAACTCACCCGCATCGCCGTCGCCTTCGCCCCCTTCCTCCTCGCGCGCGGCCTCTACCCCACCGCCGAAATCCACCTCCAACGCGCCTACAACGCCGCCATAGCCACCTCCGATCACGTTGGCCTGGCCGGCGTACTGCTGCACCTGGGAGAAATGACCTGGAAGCATGGAGACCTGGAGCAGGCAGAAAAATACTTGTTAGAGGGACTGGAATATGCCAGGGAAGTCAGCGATAGCGAGCGAATCTGCGCTAT
>DASZXF010000355.1:0-23727 GCA_035546055.1 Ktedonobacteraceae bacterium | reverse complement strand
TATCTGGCATGGCCACTCCAAAAGGTACGTTTGCTGAACTGGTTGCGAATCTGGCTGATCCTTCAGGCGAAGTGCGCCGGCGGGCGGTCCAGAAGATCATGCGCAGAAGTAGAGAGCGCCAGCAGGCATTTGAGCAGTTTGCGCAATTGCTCAACGATCCCGACTATCAGGTGTACAAGGTAGTGATTATGATAGGCAAGTCGTTATGCCACTGCTGCCCCTGCTCAAAGATGTAGATGTTTCTGTACGCAGGCGCAGCGCCGATGCGCTGGGCGCCTTCAAGGATGCACGTGCCATCGAGCCGCTGCTGGATGTACTCCAGAGCGACGGTGAGGCAGATGTACGCCGTCATGCTTTCTGGGCTTTGGGGCGCATTACGAACCAGGATCGAGCTTTTCAGGATATCTGGCGTGCTCTTTCTGGCGCCGAGCGCGCTTTGCGCACTCGCGAAGTGCTGGATATGGTGATCGCCCTGGTGGCCGATTGGAGGAGCCGAGCCAGGCAATGATGTGCGAAGTCAGGGAAAGGAGTAACCTTTGCAAGCTACTGGTGTGTTATTATAGAGGGAGATACATCCCACTTTTGCGGCGGCAAAGCGCGTTTTGGCGGTGAAGCGCTCCGGGGGTGCCCGGCATCGGTCGGATGGTGTCCGGGGCGTATCGTGCTACCGTATTAGTAGAAAAAGCGGGAAGCATTTGCATGAAGCGAAATTCGCAGGACGCCGGGGTCTGGCAACGCGGGCAGACCTTTTTCTCGGCGGCTATCACGCTGGCCGTCTGGCGCTGGCGCACGCAGCGGTTGCTGCTCTTGATCGCGGGTCTGGGTATTATGTGCGCGCTGATGCTGGTGGCGGCACTGCCCCTGTTTTCCAGTGTAATGACGACGGCAGGTCTGCGCAATGTACTGCGCGCCCAGCCCAATAGCGCGCAAATCACGGCGAATGCCGGTCTCCAGGCGCTTTCGACGCGGGAAGTGGAGAACGCCTCGGCGCTGGCGGATAAAGTCATGCAGCGGGAGACAGGTCAGTATCTCACTGGCGCGCCGCAGCGGACGCTGATTACCGGCAACTGGTATCTCAATAAGGCGAGTTTTACCCTCAATTTCTACGGCGTGCCCATACAAACGGCGGTGCCTCATCTTCAACTCGTGCGCGGTCGTTTGCCCAATCTGACCAGCGCGAGTACCTCGACCATTGAAATCATGCTGACGCAGAGCGCGGCGGACGACCTGGAGGTCAAGATTGGCGATCTGATTCCGCTCTCGGCTCTGCTGGCTACTATGCAGGTCAAGGATCAACTGGGGGTACCGGGCGGTCCCATGCCGTATGTAAATACGCTGAATGCGTATCTCGTCGGCATTTTCCAGGCCCATGCCAATGATCCCTACTGGAATGGCTATACGCTCGAAGCTCCGCCGCTGGATGCGCGCGAGACTCCTCCGCCGTTTCTGGCGCTGACCGATCAGGGCGTTTTGCTGAGTATGCTGGACACAATTGCCAGTCAACATGGTGCCGAGGGCATCTTTTTCGCGGATAAGAGCATTGATTCGGTGTTCCTCTCCTATACGCTGAATACGACCATCATTACCAGCAATGCTCTGCCTGAACTGATTACCCGCCTGGGGCACTTGCAGCAGGACGCCAACCAGACCTTTCTGCTGCCGGATCATCCGGGGGAGGATGTCAACATTATCGGCATTATTCTCTTCGGTCTGACCTTGCACACTCGGGATGATCCCAGTACGCTGGAAAAATATGTCAGCCAGGTGGGGATTGTACAAACGCCCGCGCTGATTCTGACCATCGAAATTGTCTGTTTGATCCTCTTTTTTGTCAGTACCATCATTGGCGAACTGGTGGAGCGCGATCAACTGGCCATTGCGGTCATGCGCAGTCGAGGGTCCAGTCGTCTACAAATCTTTGTCTCTCTCCTTTTGCAAACGCTGGGGCTGTGTCTGCTGGCTGGCCTGCTGGGACCGCTGCTGGCGCTGGGACTGGTGCTGCTGGTTGTGCCGCATTTTCTGGCGGTGAGCAATCAGGATGCCCTGAATGTGCTGGCTCTGGACCCCGCGCAGGTGGTTCGCTCGCTGGCGCTCTCTACCGGTATTGCCCTGGCCGGCGCCCTGGGGACGTTGCTGGTGGTGATTGTGCTGGTCGTGCGCACCAACATTCTCACGCAGCGGCGCGAAGAGGCGCGGGCGACTTCGCTTCCTCTCTGGTATCGTCAACGCCTGGATCTGCTGATCGCGCTGCTGGCCATTGCCGGCTATCTGCTGATTCTCTATCTTCAGCACGTCCAGCAATTTCTGAATGCGCAGGGACAGACGCTGGTTTCGCAACCCCTGGAATTGCTGGCTCCCCTGCTGCTGGTGCTGGCCGGTATTCTCTTCTTTATCCGGCTTTTCCCGCTGCTGTTGCGTCTGCTGGCCTATCCATTGCGCTTCACGCGTGGCATCTCGGCGGTGCTGGCAATCACCCAGATGGAGCGGGCGCCGCGCCGGCCCATGCGCATGGCCCTGCTGCTGGGGCTGACCATCGCCTATGTCATCTTTTCCCTGGTTTTCTCCGCCTCGCAGGATCAACGGGCGCAGGATCTCGCCACCTATCAGGCCGTCAGCGACTTTGCCGGGTACACCCCCGCTCTGCCGAATACAACGCCTGCTAACGCCGCCGCTGTTCTGGGCCAGGTCGATCTGGCCTATGGCAGAATTCAGGGCGTGGCCTCGGTGACGGTGGGCTATGTCGACAATCGCTACCTCTACCTCAACGGAGATACCGGCCAGGCTTATGCGCATAAAACCATTCTCACCGCAGTTGACGCCAGAACCTTCGCGCAAACGGCCTTCTGGAGCGCGCAGGATTCTCAGCAATCGCTGGGCAGCCTCATGGCTATGCTCAACGAACAGCGCGAGACCGCCGAGCAGCGCGGCGTGGTGCCCGCGATTGTGGCGGCCAGCACCTGGCAGATGCTGGGCCTGAAGCCCGGCATGGTCTTTCACCTGGCTGATAACCTGGGCGAATTTGACGCCACGGCGTATGTCGCGGTGGCGGAGGTGCAGCACATTCCGCCGACCGACGACGGCGTGCAGGGAGCGCTGCTGGTGGACTACCAGACGCTGGTGGCCGGGCGAGCGCACTACCAGAAAGTTACCCGGCCTAACTATGTCTGGCTGCGTGTGAATGATACCCCGGAGGCAGCCAGCCAGGTGCGCGCAGCTCTGGATGATCCGACGCTGGCCCTGGAAAATCTGGTGGATCGGCGCGCCATCAGCGGTGATAACGCCGTTGATCCCCTGGCCAGGAGTCTGCTGGGTATCCTCGGCAGCGGCGTGCTGGTGGCCCTCTTGCTGGCTCTGCTGGCGAATTTCCTCCTACCCTTGCTGGGCGTGCGCCTGCGCCAGACCAATTTCGCGGTTCTGCGCGCCCTGGGAGCGGCTTCCAGGCAGATTACAGGCCAGCTAGTCTGGGAAATGGTGATCATGCTGGCCATAGCTCTCCTGCTGGGGCTGCTCTTTGGTACGCTCCTGGTTGCCACCTCGGTCTCTTCCCTGGTCTTCACCAGTTCTTTGCCCGGCAGCCTGGTTGATCTCTCCAACACAGCGCTCTATACCCTGCAACAGGTCATACCCGTAACTATTGTCGTGCCGCCTTCCCTGGTGCTTGCCCTCCTCGTGCTGGTGGCGCTTTGTTTGCTGGCGGTAATCTCGATGAGTCGCCTGGCGCGGCGCCCGCTGCTGGCCGAGGCGCTGCTGGTTGATGATGATTGAATGCGTAAACAGCGATCAGAAACTTGTTTCTGGAAACAGGTTTCCCGACGAGCATTTGCTTTCAATGGGTGACACGATGCCATTGACAGGAAACTATCGAGAAAAGCGCGTAAAAGCTGGTCAGGCTGTAACATTTTGCTTCTTGAATTGATAACCTACTTGTTGATGAAACACGCCTGATCATTCTACGAGTCATCAGGTGTCGCAGCCCGCTCCGTGGGACAGGCGCCAGCGCGCCATGCAAGAGATCTGTACCATCCTGTGCATGGCGCGGCTCCTCTGGTTGCTTGAAGGGAGTGCGGGCTGCGCGCCAACTTGCCTCTCTTGCCAGGGCAGCGGCAATTTCTGCTGCTCACGATTGTTTTTCCATTCTCTCTGCTGCTTGTGCGGCTGCTTTTCCTGCTCATTTGCTGGCTGGCCCTGGCGCTGGTCACACGTCTGGCCCGGCGTCCGTGGCTGGTCCAGAGCTTGAGTCTGAACGCGGATTGACAGCCTGTAACAATTTACCAGAGAAATTGATACTCTACTGTGTAACATAGAGAGACGCGCTCGTTTGAGACGCTGCCTGACCTCTCCCTGTGTATTTCAGGAAGAAAGTTGGAAGATTATACATGGCACAGAATAAAAAATGGCAATGGTACTGGCGCCGCCAGCTCGCTCTCTGGGATGCGGCCATGACGCTGGCCGCGTGGCGCTGGCGCACGCAGCGTTTCCTGCTGCTGGTCACAGGTCTGGGCGTGACTGTGGCGGTTGTCCTGATCGCTTCCCTGCCGCTTTTCTCAACGGTCATGACGACGGCTGGTTTGCGCGGCGTTTTGCGCGCGCAGAGCACCAGTTCTCAACTGCTGGTCAATGCTACCCTCCAGGGACTCGGCGCCGATCTGGTCAAGCAGGACGCCGCGCAAATCGACGGAGTGGTAAAACAGAATACCGGCTCTTATTTTCTGGCAAAGCCCGATCTGACAGTCATTACCAGTACCTGGTCCGGGGTCGATTTCTATGGCGTGCCCGTCCAGCAAGCTCGCGCGCACCTGAAACTCTTGCAGGGACAGGTGCCACAGCCGAACAGGTCCAGCGCCACCGACGTTGATATTATGTTGACCGTCTCGGCGGCCAATTATCTGCATATGAAAGTCGGGGATAGCATGAAACTGTCCGCCGATCTCTCGACCTCTGTGGGTAGCTATACAGGCGCGTATACCGCTCAGGTCAGCGTGCATCTGGTGGGCCTGTTTCAGGTCTTGCCCGATGATGCTTACTGGAATGGTTATACGCTGGAGCAGCCGCCATCGATCATGGGCGTACCGCCTCCGCCTGTGCTGGCGCTTACCGACCAGGAGACGCTGCTGAACACGCTCGATGCCATTAACGCTTCTCACCAGGGCGTCGGGGTGTTTTCCGCGCGCGATGGCACAAATACGCTTCTGCTTTCATATACCGCCAATACTTCGCATATTGTCTATCACCAATTGAACGATATGATCGCGGGTCTGGGACGCTTGCAGCAGGCGGTTTCGCAGACGTATCGGGGCAATCTTTACTATCTCAGCGGTGGAAATGTCACCATGGTCAGCCTCTCGGGTCCGCTGGTTCACGATCCGATTGAAAGCACAGACAGCATTCTGGAGAAGTTTCAGAGCCAGGTGCAGATCACTCAGGTGCCAATTCTGATCCTGACCGCTCAAATTCTCGCTCTGATTCTCTTCTTTATCAGCGTCATTGTCAGCGCCCTGGTCGAACGTGAACAGACCGCCATCGCGGTGATGCGCAGTCGTGGAGCCAATCGCCGCCAGGTGTCAGGTTCATTGCTCACGCAAGGGCTGGTCCTCTGCGTGCTGGCCGGCTTGATTGGTCCGCTGCTGGCTCTGGGTCTGACCTGCCTGGTCGCTCCCTTCCTGCTCACCCCGGCCACGCGGGACTCGCTCAATGCGCTGACCATCGATACCGCTTCGCTCATGCGCAATCTGGGCCTTTACACCCTGGGGGCGGTGCTCGCGGCCTTTCTCACCCTCTTCCTGAGCATTTTCCTGGCCGTGCGCGCGAATATTCTGACTCAGCGCCGCGAGGAAGCGCGAGCCACCCATCAGCCGCTCTGGCAGCGCTTGCGCCTCGATATGGTCATCGCTGTTCTGGCTCTGGCCGGTTACGCCGTGACCTACTACCTGGAGAGCACCCGGCAGTTGTTGAGTTTGCAGTCGCAATCTCTGATCACCACGCCGCTGGAATTGCTGGCTCCGCTCTTGCTGCTGATTACCGGCATTCTCTTCTTCCTGCGTTTCTTTCCCAATCTCCTGCGCTGGCTGGCCCGCCTGGCTCAGCGCCGCCAGGGCTTGAGTTCCATGCTGGCTCTGGCGCAAATGGCCCGCGCGCCCCGCCAGGCGATGCGCATGGCGCTGCTGCTGGGCCTGGCCTCCGCCTTTACCCTTTTCTCGCTGGTCTTTGCCGCGTCTCAGGGTCAGCGTGCCCAGGATCTGGCGACCTACCAGACGGTGAGCGATTTCAGCGGATATAACAACAGTAGTCTGCCCGCCACGACCTTGCGTAGCTCGACCTCCGTATTCAGCGATAAAAATACGGTGCTGGGCAATGCGCGCACGGCTCTCAGCCAGGCCAATGCACTGTATCAGCAGATTCAGGGCGTCACAGCGGCCAGCGTGGGTTCAATCGATCATGTCTATCTCAGCCTGAACACGGGAACTGCCCGGTCTTTTTCGTGGTCCACGCGCTTGATCGCCATCGATCCTGAGACTTTTGCGCGCACGGCGTACTGGGACGCGCAGGACTCCGACCAGCCCTTAGCGGCTCTGATGCAGCAGCTTGTTGCTCAACGCGCGCAGGCGATTCAGCAGGGAGTCGTACCGGCGATTGTGGCCTCTGCCACCTGGGATCAACTGGGGTTAAGCCAGGGTATGACCTTCCATCTGACGACCACTTCCGGCACTATCTCCCCGACCACGTATGTAGCGCTGGCTGAAGTCAAGCACATTCCGCCGGTTGACGACGGTTCCGAGGGCGCGATACTGGTGGACTATCAAAGCCTGGTCGCGGGCCAGATCCAGGGACAGGGCTTAACGCAAACCACGGCGGTCGCGCAACTCAATTATGTCTGGCTGCGCAGCGCTGACGATCCCGCTGCCGTCGCGCATGTGCGCGCGGCTCTGCAAAAACCGACCCTGGCCCTCGCTCAATTGCTGGATCGGCGCCTGTTGAGCGGCGGCAACGCCAGAGATCCCCTGGCAAATAACCTGATCAGTACCCTGGGCATCGGCGTTGCCGCGACCCTCTTGCTGGCCTTTGTGGCCAATCTGCTTTTGCCCCTGTTGAGTGTGCGCAGGCGCCAGACCAGTTTCGCTGTTCTGCGGGCGTTGGGGAGCGATGCCAGCCAGGTTGCGGGCATTTTGATCTGGGAGCTGGCGATTATCCTGGCCACCGCGCTGGTGCTGGGGTTGCTTTTCGGCGCGCTGCTGGCCTTTACCTCGGTACCTCCGCTGGTCTTCACCGGCGCCTTACCTACCGCCCTGGTGAGCATTTCCAGCAACGCCATTTACACCTTGCAGCAGATTATTCCAGTCACCATCGTCATGCCCTTCTCGCTGGTGATCGCTCTGCTCTGCCTCATGGCGCTCTGTTTAATCGCTCTTGGCCTGATGACGCGGCTGGCCCAGCGCCCCTTGATGGCGCAGGTTTTGCGCCTGGATGAAGATTAATTTCAGTAAGGAAGAAGGAAGGATAGATCCATGTCTCAGACGATTTCCCCGGCGCGGGAGCCAGTGGACAGGACGAATGATCGTCTTGTCTCCACGCTGACCCTGGCCCGCTGGCGTCTGCGTCAGACCGGCTGGCTGCTCCTGATCGCCTGTCTGGGCTTTGTCGCGGCCATGGTGATTGCCTGCGTGGTGCCGCTGTTTACGGGCGTAGCGACCAGCTCGGGTCTGCAGAGCATTCTCCAGTCCGATGCATCCCGCAGCAATATCACCCTTGACGCGCAGACCCAGGGCATGTCCAGCAGCATCGCCAGAACGGTGCGGCAGCAGGTCACGCCGCTGGTGACACAAAAACTTGGCGAGTATCAGCGCGGCGCGGCCTTTCAAGCCATTCAGGAGGACAACATTCAGGGGGTAGCGCCGACCTCGATTGAGCATCTTGGCTATTTCAGCATCTACGCTCCGCAGCTTGATGTGCTCAAGCCAGCTCTGCGCCTGATCTCTGGCAACTGGCCGGTGGACGATCCTGCTAACCTGGAGGTCGTGCTGACTTCCGAGGCTGCCCAGGAATTGCACCTGGCGGTAGGTGATCAATTTACCCTGCAAGGAGATTTCTCGTTTGAGGACATCCCCGGCGGGCCGATTGATCCGCGCACCGCTCTTGAGGCCCGCCTGGTCGGCTTGATCGAAGTGCAGAAGGACGCGCCTCTGGCCCTCCACGGCAGCACTTTTCAGCCGGTCGTCGCTGGCATCTCCAAACAGTTTACCGTGGTGACCGACTCGACAGCTTTCCTGCAAACGCTGGATCGCCTGGCGGCCCAATGGCATAGCGATGCCATCTATTCCTATCTGGGCTTTCATATCACCTGGGATTATCTGCTGCGCACCAACGATTTGCAGGACAATCAGATTGATGATCTGACCAATCGACTTTTTACCGTGCAAACGGCGGTGAGCAATTATCAGAATAACCAGCACCTTCTCCAGAATGGCGGCGCGCCCAGTTTTCCCTATATCACGCAAACGACCATTTATAGTCCACAGCCTGGCTCGTATCTCTTGCTGGATCTTCTGCAACAATACTCGAACCGGGTAGCCCTGGTCAGTATTCCCATCACCATTCTGGCTGTGCAGATCATCGCCCTGCTGCTCTTTTTTGTCAGTATGCTGGTCAATATGTTGCTTGACCGGCAAATGGCCGCGAATGCCCTGTTGAGCAGTCGCGGAGCCAGCAGCCGGCAGATCTTCTGGTCACTGTTTATGCAGGGACTGGTTCTGTGCCTGGCTGGCGTTGTGCTGGGGCCGCTGGTGAGCATCCTCATCGTCCTGGCGTTGATTGCCAACACTCTGCCCGCCGAAAGTGTGCATATCGCCCGGCAGATGATCTCGCAGCCGCTCCAGATCCTCGGCAACATCGGTCCCACGGCGGGCGGAACCCTGCTGGCGGCTCTGCTAACCATCGGCCTGGTCGTCAGATACACGTCTGGCCTGAACATGTTGACGCTGCGCCGCGAAACGGCCCGTACCACGCGTGCGCCCTTCTGGCAACGCTATTACCTGGATGTCATCGCGGCTGTCGTGGCCTTTAGCGGCTATGGAGTCTCGCTCTACCTGGCGAGTATTGCCCATGAAGTCGATATCACCACGCAGGATCTCATCCTGGCCCCTCTGACCCTGGTGGCGCCAATCTTCCTCCTGCTGGGTTGTCTGCTGCTCTTTATGCGCGTCTTTCCCTTGCTGCTGCGCTTTAGTGGCTGGCTGGCCAATCGCAGGCGCGGAGCAACCAGCATGCTGGCCCTGGTGCAGATGGCGCGCGCGCCTCGTCAAATTATTCGCATGATCCTGCTTCTCTCGCTGACCGTCGCCTTTGCCATTTTTGCTCAGGTCTTCAGCGCTTCGCAGACACAGCGTATTCAGGATATCGCGGCCTATGAAAGCGGAGCTGACTTCAGCGGCGATGTGGCGAATCCGCTCAGCCTGCAGAAGCTTACGCTCAGCCAGGTTATCACGCAATACAACCACATTCCAGGTGTGCTCAGCGCCTCGGCGGATTATACGGACCAGGGGGAGGCCGTGGGCAGCAGCGGCGCCCAGGTGACGATCCAGTTCCGCGCCGTCGATGTGCAGAGCTTCGAGCGCACCGCGATCTGGAACTCGCAAGATTCTGAGCAGGCGCTGCCCGACCTGCTTGCTCTGTTGCCGCACGTCAGCGTTGAGCAACTGCCCGACGGCACGCAGGGCCAACTGGTGCCGGCGCTTATTGATCAATCCCTGGCCAATCAACTTCACCTGGCCGTCAAAAGTACCTTCTCTACATCGTTGGATTACCTGGGGCAGTCCGCGCTCAATTATCGCGTCGTCGCGATTGTCGCCCATCTGCCCACGGTCAATTCTTCCACCGCTGCCAGCTCCTCACTTTCGCCAGGAGGCATGATCGTGGACTATCAGAGCTTCGCCAGCGTGTACATTAATACGCTCAAGCAGCAGTTGCAGCAGAATCAGGACGCTCATCAGGGACAGCAAACGAATCCGCTTTCGTCCTTCCGCGTACCCATCAATCACATCTGGTTGAGCACGCAGGACGACGCCGGCTCGCTGGCCTCCGTGCGCGCGGCCCTGACGGCGGCCAGTTCAAAGCTGGCCCTGACCAATCTCTATGATCGGCGACAGATTGCCGGAGAGTTGCAGAATGATCCATTTAACCTGAATATTCTGATTATTCTCGGCATCGGCTCCCTGGCGGCCTTCCTGCTGGCGCTGATCGGCAATCTGCTCTCATCCTGGCTCAGCGTGCGCACCAGGCGCGGCAGCTTTGTCGTCCTGCGGGCGCTGGGCGCGACCTCGCGGCAGATCGCCGGCATTTTGCTCTGGGAGCAGGGCATCATTTATGCCGGGGCGATTGTGCTTGGTCTGGCCTTCGGAATTGTGCTCACCAGCGTAGCCGTACCCGTACTGGTCTTCACCGGTCTGCCCGCACATGGTCCGATGAGCAACCTGAGCATCAGCGATCTGTACCTTCTGCAGCACGCCCTGCCCGCGCGAGTCATCATTCCCTTCTCGCTGGATCTGATCTTCGCCGCGCTGGTCGTCATCTGCCTGGTCGCGCTCTTTACCATGGTGCGCGCAGCTCTCAACCCCTCGATCAGCAATGAACTGCGTCTCAACGAAGACTGAACAGGGGTGAACAGCGCTCCTGAGCACCAAAGGCCCGGCAGAGTTTATCTCTAGCCGGGCCTTTGGTGCTCAGGGGCGCTTATGCGCAGTAGCAAAACACAGGCTGCAGAGCTTATCTGACCACGCGGAACCAGAGATCGGTTCTCGCCGCAGACTCGAAGACGCTGATCTTTTCCAGCACAGTTTGCTCATCGACCAGCGAACCTTGCTGTCAGGCTTCGGGTGGCTCTTGCGGCGTCCACCCGTTACCCAGCAAGGGGACTGTTCCGCTGCCACTTCCAGCAATCGAGGCAGCCAAGTAGAGGGTTCCTTGCGTTGCTTCTACTTGATCCCATGAAAGGCGAGGCAATGGCACTTTCAGTCGTCTTATCCAGGCGGTTGATTGAACGGAGTCACTCCTCAAGCTCAAATAGAGAAAAGGAGCTGAAGGCTTGCCGTGTACATAGGAACCTCGCCAGCGGACCTCAGAAGCTCCTGGCTGATGTACACAGACCACATCAATCTCGAATTGCAACGACCCATCAGGTTGGAGTTGACCTGGAGCGATCATCTCCTGGCGATCCTGCACGCCAAAATGGACTCCTGTCGCGTCTGATGGGACAGGTGGCGTCACGCAGGTAATGTGGAGACGCACTATGCGGCTGTTTTCAACGGCTTTTGCCATCAAGATCATCGTTCTCGCTTTCTTAGCCAAAAGTAGTCATTGTGAAGGACATTCCTTTTTCTGCCTGTGAATCTGGAAGTGTCAGACTTTTGTTCTTCCTCTCCATGCCGGGCCAGAGAATGTTTTCTCGTTCCGCAAGGGAGGTGGCGCGCAGCGATGGGCCACATCTGGGGGTATGCCGCATCATGGATCAGTCACCTCTGTTTTGTTTGTCTGGTGGAGGAAAAGCCCCGTTTGGCGAAATTCTGCTATTGCTCTTGGGATATTGATAGAGTAGAATAGGAAAACAATGGCAGAGAACGAGCATTCAGGTGCTCTGATCTGCTGAAGCCGCCTGTTCAGGAATACAAGAAAGGACGAGATGGCTTGCGCCGCTCGCAGATTCCTATTTTATCCACACGCACGATAAACACGGTTGAGTGGAAACGTTTGAAACTTCGCCTGTCGCTGCTCTATGTGCTGGTCAGCCTGGTTTTGCTGGGCCTCAGCCTGCCGGGGCAATATCGTCTTTTGCAGGAAGTGGGACATACCTTCGGAGGCTTTATCTGGGGCATTGACGCGGGCGGACAGGTGGTGGTGGTGACGACGCCTGCGGGGCAGCCCGCCTTCGCCGGCGTGCCGTCCTCGCTGAGCACGAACGAGACGATTGTGCAGGTGAATGGACAGAACCCCTCGGCTCTGCCGGCTATCTATCAACATGCTCACCCCGGCCAGGACATCACCTACACGCTGAACGAGAATGGACAGCGTTTGACGGTCCACTATCCCGCCGCCGTGTTTACCTTTGATATGTGGTTGCAAGATTATGGCCTGGCGGGTCTGGCGGGTCTGTGCTGGCTGCTGATCGCGGGCATCTTCCTCTTCACCGCGCGCGCCTGGGTGGGCATTGTCGAAGGTCTGACCCTGCTGCCGGTGGCCATGCTTTTTCTGCTCTACAGCCATTGGGGCAACGTTCAGACAGCCTATCCGATGGATGCTGTGCTCCAACTGCTCTGGTTTCCCGCCTTTGCTCTGCTGGGCGCGGGTTTTATCCATCTCAGCCTGACCTATCGACCGGAACTGGTGGGGGTGGGACGCGCGCCGAGTCTGAAACTGGATGGCTGGCCGTATCTGCCGTTGATTGCCCTGGAGGCCTTTAACCTGGGCCTGTTTTTCATCCGGGGCCATGTGCCCACCCGCCTGGAGGGCGAACTGGCCCTGGGCTATGGCGTGCTGGGTGGCCTGGTCAGCCTGGGCATCGGCGTAACTTCGCTGGTGCGCATCGGCCTGCGCCGCTCAACCAGCGGCTTCGCGGTCAGGAGGCAGCTTGGCGACCTGCTCATCATGTGGATTGGTGGTGTGGGTCTGGGGCTGGGTCTGGGTGTGCTGCCAGTGCTCCTGACCGGGAGTCCATTGCTACCCCTGCCTATCTTTTTCTTGCTGGGAGCCATCTATCCCCTGGTCCTGCTCTACGCTGTGCGCTCGCTGCGCCTGATCGGTCAGTTGCAGGAGAGCATGGCGCGCACCGAAGAGGCCATGTTACAGCAGCAGCGCACCGCCGAGGATCTACAGCGCGCCAATACCGAACTCCAGCATGCCACCTCGCTGCTGCTTCACGCCGACGCCCATCTGCGCTCGTTGCTTTCGGAGCGCATCCACGACCAGCCCAAGCAGCAGGCCTTGCGCATTCGTTCGTTGCTGGGACACTGGCAGCACAAATTAAAAGTAGAGGTTGAGCGCGACCCGGCCCTGCGCAGTTTTGCGCAGCCAGTCATCGAAGCGCTGGGCAAAGTCAGAAAGATCAGCGAGGAACTGGAGGACGATTTGCGGGGATTGCAATTGCTGGTCGAGGATGCCTATCAGCGGCGCAGCCTGGGGCTGAAACTGCACCTGGAGAAGCTGGTGCGCGAAGATCTGCCCGCGTTACACCCGGAGTCCCCGCTGAAAGTCCAGGCCGATCTCTGGGCGCTGGACACCCTGAGTCCTGACCTGGAGCAGACCCCCGAAGGCGAACGCTTCGCTGAAGCTATCTCCTATACCATTACCCAGGCCTTGCTGAACATTTACAACCATGCTGGCGCCAGCTATGCCACCGTGCGCGCTGTGCGCAATGACGGACACCTGGAAATCTTCATCATCGATGATGGACGCGGCTTCGACGTTGCCAGCGTCCCGGCTGAGAAAACCAGCATGTTTAAAGCGGAACTCAAGGCTCGCGAGGCCGGTGGTACCCTGCTCACGCGCTCAACGCCGCGTCCCCTGGCTCAGCATGGCACCACGGTGATTCTCAAACTGCCCATTCCTTTCAGCGAAGCGCCAGCCGAGTACGCGGAGGTCGATTCGAGCGTGAGCGGGCCGCGCGAGCGCTAGAGCGGACGCAGACCCGCGTAGGCCTCGTAGGCGTGGGCCAGCAGCACGCGGCGACCGGGATCGCTGGGCGCGCCCTCGATATTGAAAAAGGCGTAGAGTTCGCTGACCAGATTCTCCAGCGGTCCTATATTGGGCTGGCTCTGTGCATTGAGAAAGCCCATGCGGCTCGCGATTTCATCGTTGCTCAAACCCTGCGCCACCAGCGCCGCGCATTCTTCCTGGCGCGGAGTCAGGCGGCTACCGTGTAACTTGTGCAGCAGATGATTGAGCACCTCGTTATCGATAAACGTCGAGCGCCTGGTCACGACCGTCGCGGCAATCTGCTCAAGGTAGGCCGGTTCCATGTTGGCGAACAGCGCATAGCCGTGCAGGCCGGGCTGCACCTTGCTCGCGCGGCGTGGCGAGCCCCGGCGCGTGTATTCCCGGCGCAAAATCTCCGTGGCCAGGGTCCAGCTTGGCTCCTGGGTGTAAATAACCACACGCAGCTCCGGCGCGATTTCCAGCAATGCGCGTCCCAGTTCAACGCCGTTCGTGGACCCCAGGCGCAGATCGGAAAGCACCAGCCAGCCAGCCAGCGTAGAGGACGCGCCCTCGCTCCGGCTGAACGACTCGACCAGTTGCCTTGCCTCGCCGGCATTGCTCGCCTGTCCCACCAGGTGCAGACCCGTAGCCTCGCCGACAAACTCGCAGACCCCGCGCCGCTTGACCGCCGTATCATCAATCACAATGACCGGAATACTCATCTCTTCCATGTCTGTATTGTATGGTTTTTGCCCCTGACCGCGCAAGCGTGCGGCATTCCCGGTCGGGCGGCTTAGCCAGCCAGCGCGATCACCAGAATCCCCGCGAAAATCAGCAGCGAACCAAGCAGGCGTGCCCGTCCGAAGCCCTCGCCCAGCCAGCGCCAGCCGATAAAAGCCGCGAAGACCACGCTGATTTCACGAATCGCACCGCTGTAGCTGACCGAAGAAAACGAAAAGGCCAGCAACACCAGCATATAGGTCAGCAGGCTCAGCATACCGGCCAGCAGAATGCGCCACCAGTTCCCGCGCAACTCGCTCAGCAGCGTTTTCCCGCCATAGCGCACCAGCACCAGCGGCGTAATCAGTACCCCGGAAAGGCCCACCACCAGCACTGTATACCCGGCAGGCTCAACCATGCGCACCGCCGCGCCATCGATGGCCGAGTAGATCGAAACGCAGCAGGCCGTAGCCAGCGCCAGGCCCAGCGCCTGACCCGCGATAGACGAAGTTTTCCGCTGCTGCCACCATGTCGTTCCGCCCACCACCACCAGACCGCCGATCAGCAGGACAATGCCCAGCGTTCCCGCCAGGTCGGGACGTTCGCCCAGGAACAGCGCCGCCCAGAGCGCCAGCAGCGCCGGCGCAGCTCCCCGCGCCATAGGATAGACCAGCGAAAAATCGCCAAAACGATAAGCACCGATCAACACCAGAAAATAGATAGCCTCCATCAAGGCGCTGCTCAGCACATAGGGCCAGACCGTCGCTGGAAACGTGCGCACCTGGAGCAAAAACGGAGCAAAGCAGACGGCTGCCAGCAGCAGCGCCCACCATGTAAAAACCAGCTTCTCGCGCGCGCGTTTAATGAAGAGATTCCAGCCAGTGTGCAGGAGAGCGGCGACAAGTAAAAGTGCGAGCGCGGCGAGTGGCATGGCGCGGCCTCGATTCTAAAGACTTTTGTAAAAAACGACGGTTATTTCATGAAGAGATGAAGCAGACATCATAGGAGCCTTCTTGCTAAAAATAATCTCTGCGGAATTATAGGAATCGCAAAAAAGCACTGTCAAGAGAAGGATCTGGCAAACGCTGCGGAATGTGAGCACCTCTCTGGTCTTGAGAAGCACGCCAGAAAGGTTCAGGCGCTTGCCTCTGGCGTTCCCGTTGTGTATCATTGAGCGGATCAGGAAAGACCGGCATTCGTAACGTTCTCGTGACGACCCCGTGGTAAGGTAGTAGTGCCACCTTGAGTCAGGAAGTGGACCTGAGCCAGTTGCGCGAACACCCGCTGACCGTGGTCCAGGAAACCATGCAACCGACCCACATTTCACTCTGGCTGTACAAAAACGATCAGAAGGAGAGAGCCAGGCGAGACATATAGACCTGGTGAAACCGCCACCCTCGCTCGTAATTCGGGCAATATCGGCAGCGGTTTTTATGCGCAGATTTTTGGTTAAACAGCACTGGCAGCTTAAAAAGCTGTATCTCAGGCTGCTGACCCGCATAAAAAAGAGCACCGCATTTGCCCGGTGCTCTTTTTCTTTCTACAGAGAAGCGCTTTAGCGATTTTTCACCAGGGCTAGCGCGGCCTCGGAGCGGTTGAGGGCGCTGACCACGGCTTTGACGGCGGCCAGTTCGGAATTATTTTCGATGGCTGCGCCGAAGAAAGTGCGGCGCGGACCCGTCTCAATCTGGATGTAGGCAGCCGCCTGGGCGTCGGAACCGGCGCGCAACGAGTGCTCCGTGTACGAAACCAGCTTGAAGGTCGCCAGGTCGCTCTGGTTGAGCGCCTGCACAAAGGCATCGATGGGACCATTGCCCTCACCGTGGATCTCGCGGGTTACACCCTCAACGCGCAGGCGCGCGGTGCAGGTCACGGGCTGCGAGCCGCCAGCCTGTTCGGCGCTAAAGGACTCCAGGGCATAGGGGCCGGTCACGCTCAGATATTCCTGTTCAAAGGCCAGGCGTAGACGCGCGCCGGAGAGTTCTTCGCCGGTGGTATCTGCCAGATTCTTGATTACCTTGCCGAACTCGACATGCATCTCCCTGGGCATTTGCAGATTGAACTCGCTTTCCAGGATGTAGGCCACGCCGCCCTTGCCGGACTGCGAGTTGATGCGGATGATCGCCTCGTAGGTGCGACCAATGTCCTGGGGATCGATGGGCAAGTAGGGAACATCCCACAGCGCGCCGGGCGTGGAGTCCTGCGCATTCATACCCTTGCGAATCGCGTCCTGGTGAGAGCCAGAGAAGGCTGTGAAGACCAGTTCGCCGCCGTAGGGCTGGCGCTCAGGGACCGTCATATGCGTGCAGCGCTCATAGACCTCGCGGATCGCATCGAGATTGCTGAAATTCAGGCCGGGGTCCACGCCCTGCATGTACATATTCAGGGCCACGGTAATGACATCCACATTGCCTGTGCGCTCGCCATTGCCGAACAGCGTTCCCTCGACGCGCTCGCCACCGGCCAGCAGACCAAGCTCGGTCGAGGCCACGCCCGTCCCGCGATCATTGTGTGTGTGCAGGCTGATAATCGCCGTATCGCGTCGGCGCAGATGGGTCGCGAACCATTCGATCTGGTCCGCGTGGACATTGGGCGTGGCAACCTGGACCGTTTCGGGCAGATTGAGGATAATCTTATGCTCTGGCGTCGGCTGCCAGATATCCACCACTGCCTCGCACACCTCCAGCGCGAAATCCATCTCCGTCAAGGCGAAGCTCTCGGGCGAATACTGGAAGACGAGATTGGTACCTGGCAGTTCCGGCAGCAGCTCTTTGACCAGGCGCGTGCCATTGGTGGCAATCGCCTTGATCTCCTCCCGGCTCATGTTGAAAACCAGGCGGCGCTGCTGTTCATTGGTAGAATTATAGAGGTGGAAAATCACATTTTTCGCGCCGCGCAAAGAGAGGAACGTGCGCCGAATCAGCTCCTCGCGCGCCTGCGTCAGCACCTGAATCCGCACATCATCGGGAATCAAATGTTCGTCGATCAGGCGGCGGATAAAATCGAAATCGATCTGAGAGGCAGCGGGGAAACCGACCTCAATCTCCTTAAAACCGATCTCCACCAGGAGCTTGAACATCTCCAGTTTCTCTTCAATGCCCATCGGGGTAGGCAAAGCCTGGTTGCCATCGCGCAGATCGACGCTGCACCAGATAGGGGGCTGGGTGATCATGCGCGACGGCCACTGGCGGTTCGGCAGATCAATCTGAGGATAGGGGCGATACTTGGTAATCGGACCTTTTTGCATACCCCTGGGAGTCGCCGCGCGGCTCTGTCCTGAATATTCCATGTTTCCTACGATCCTTTCTCCAAAGAGAGATATTCTTTATTCAGCTGTTTCATCCCGCAGGATTTTCTGAAAGTGGTGGGTCGATTGCGCGAGCATGAGCGCGGTCAACTGCTGGGCCTGAGCGGGGTCACGCGAAGCGATGGCCTCGGCGAGCTGTTCATGCAATGATTGTCCCTGTTCAGTCGAACCCAGAGCCTCGCTGGCCTTCACCCAGCTCTCATGATTGACGCTGATAAAAGCCTGGTAGAGATCTGCCAGCACCGCGTTTTTCGTCGCGTTGGCGATGCCGATGTGAAAAGCCAGGTCCGCGTCCACAAAAGCGCTCTGCTCATTGCCGAGAGGCAGAAACTTGCGCCGGTTCTGGAGCGCCTGGCGCAGCGTTGCCAGGTCAGTCTCGTCGCGGCGCAGGGCCGCCAGGCGAGCACACTCCAGTTCCAGGGTATGTCGAACCTCGTAGACCTCAATTACCCTGGCACGCTGCAAACGCTGGGCCAGCGACTCCACCTCTGGCGCCGGAGAGCGGATATATGTGCCATCGCCAGGGCGCACATCGACCAGACCCATGTGCGCGAGCACCCGCATAGCCTCGCGTAACGTAGAGCGTCCCACAGCCAGGGTGGCCATTAGTTCGGGTTCCGGGGGAAGTTTGCTACCTACAGGAAACGTGCCGGATGTGATCTGCTGCTGGAGATAGTCCAACACCTGATTCACCAGCGGCTGGCGCCGCACGGGCGACGGGGAAGAAGGTGTCAACATAGGCCATCCTGTGAAATAACTACAAAACATCTGATCGTCAGATGTTTTGTAGTCTAACGAAAACAGGCCGAGTTGTCAAGCCTTCCGGCGGTCTGGCGGTCTTCATCGGAGTTATGCCAGCAGGGAAACCGCCGCCCCCAGCAAGGAGGCATCCTGGCCCAGTTGCGCGGTGGCGATTTCGACCATACTGCAGACGCGCGCGGAAGAGTGAGAGCCGAGGCCGCCGCGAATGGCGGAGAGAAGCTGCTGACTGGTACTGAAGAAGCCGCCCAGAATCAGCGCGTTTGGCTCGAAGGTATCGATATACCTGGCGGTCGCGGTCCCCAGCCAGCGGCTAACCTCGCTGTAGAGTTGCGAGGCCACCGCGTCACCGGCCAGCGCCTCCTCGGCCAGCAATTGCAGACTAAAGCGTTCGTGATTGCTCAGGCGGCGCAGCAGACTGGTCTGCTCTCCCCGTTTCAGCGCCCGCTGGAGCGCCCGCTGGAGCGCGTCGAGCGTGACAAGCGTGTTAATACAGCCGCGTTTGCCGCAGCTACAGCGCGGGCCGCTGCTGGAGATGGGCAGGTGGCAGATATGGCCCACGTATTCCTGGGGAGCCGGCTCGATCTCTCCATCGATGACCAGCGAAGCGCCGACAACCGCGTTAGCCGAAAGCAACAGTAAACGACGGAAGCCGCGACCATTGCCGAAATAATATTCGCCCAGCGCGGCGGCATCTACATCCACGCGCAGCGTTACGGGCAGGTTATAGCGCGCCTCCAGCACATCGGCCAGGGGAAAATTATTCAGCGCGGGCAACGCGGGAATTACGGTCGGACGGCGTGATGTCATATCAAGTGAGCCCGGCAAAGCGAAACCCAGTCCGCGTACACGCAACTGACCGGCTCTGGCATAATTCAGGGTTTCATCTATCGCGCGCAGACACGGCTCCAGCGTGGCATTCGGGGGACGATTCCACAGCATTTTCGCGTAACGGCGCTGGCGCACGCGTCCCTGGCCATCGACCAGAGCAATGGTGGCCTGGCTTCCTCCAACCTCTATGCTTAACGCGACAGAGTTGCCGCTTGTTCTGCGCTGTCCGGGCACTGCTTACTCTTCATTCTACTATTACACAGAACATGCGTTCTATGTAGAATATGCCTACGCAACAGATGCAACAAAAAGCCCAACACCGAATCTACTGCAAGTATACCGAAGCAATGCAAAATATGTCAAGAGCACATGTTCAAAGGGTGTGAAATTGGAATACATGTTCTACAAAAAGAAGAATAATCATCGATTCCTCGGTGTGGAGCGGAACACGTATTTTGCAATAACAGGTTTTCCTTTCCCCGCCTACCCGTCCTTTTGCTTTTTTATCAGTCCTCCCCAATGTTTCTGAGACGGGAGGAACAACGCGCTCCTGCCGTGTTGAGAAAAGGCGATCCCATCTCCACGAAAGAGAGGGGAACACCACCGGGGCGTTTCCAACGGGATCAACATGCGGGATGACTGATAAACGCATGTGATGAGCGCTGGCGCCCATCACATGCGTTTTGTCCTGCTATGCCAGATCGGACAAAGCTCAAGGCTCATCGCTGTTTAGAAGTCGCGGAAGCGGAGGGCCAGGCCGGTCAGGGCCAGCAGCGCGGCCAGGGGCAGGAGAATCAGGTTGAGCGTGAAGTAGAGCTGCGCTGAGAAACTGGCGTCCTCGAAGGTCGCGCTATAGTGCCAGCGGTTGACGTTGCTGAGGTCATCCAGCGCGGTGGTGTAGCTCTGAAAGGCCCAGTTTGACTCCCAGGAGCTGATCTCTTCCGCGTCGAGCAGGGGGTTGGTGCGTCCGTGCCGCTGCGTGGCGCTTTGAATCTCGCTGTCGATGGTGTAGTACTGATTCCAGGTCGTATCCATGGTTTTCAGCGGCTGCAGCTCTTCGTCCCAGGTCTGGTTCGCGTGGACTGTTCGCATGAGCGCCTGAATCTGCTGTACGTTGCTCTGTAAATCGGCCTGCCAGTGCTGACTGCCCGGCTGGTCGTTGAACTCCAGGGCGATCAGCCAGCGCGATTTGTCAGCATTGGCCTGGGTGGCGTAGCGCTTGAGCAGCGTGACATCGTAGATGCTGCCGTAATCATCTTTGATCATTTGCTGAAAGGCGCCATCGCCGCTGTGCTGATTGTTCTGGGAGCCGGGCGCGCCCAGGTATGCCAGTAAGGTTACGGTGTTAAAGCTCAGGATCAGACTGATCAGACAGGCCGCCAGCAGACCCGGATTGACGAGGCGGTGCGTAAGAGCTGTCATGCGCAGGGTGGCGAAGATCAGCAGACCGCAGAGCAGGACAAAGAGGAGGCCCATGGCAATGGCTGTGCCGATTAAGAACTGAGAAGCGTCATCATAGGCCTGCATCAGGTGCGTATGGTTGATATCGCTCAGGCAGTCCAGTGATTGTTCCAGGCTGCCCTGCGCCCACTGAGCGGGCTGGAGAACGGTGCCGTTGATGGTGCAGGAAGGCAGATCGGACTCCGCCGCCTGGGGAATCTGCGTCTTTCCCAGGGTGGCCATGCTCACCTGGTCGTGTAGAACTTTACCGGCGGTCAGATAGGCCTGATAAGCCTGCTGCAAGGACGGATCTCTGGCGTCGGTTTTGCTGTGAGCCAGGCCATAATCGGTGCGCATCAATTGAATAGAGCCCAGATAGATATTCATACCGGTGCTGATGCGCTCAACGGCGGTCTTTTCACCGGGATAAGTGACGTTGTGACTGGCCTGGTAAAGCGCCTGGTTGGCCAGGACTATTTCCGCGTCAATATTGTGCTCATCGCAGTCATGCACGCTTAACAGCAGGCCGCTGTACGTCCCGGCTACGTAACAGCTCGTTTTGTAGCCCAGACCAGCCGTCGCCAGAAAATCCGCCGCCTTCGCGTCAATGTCCTCCAGGTATTGAGTCATCGCCTGGGCCGCGTCAATGCTGGCAATACTGTCATTATTTATCGTCTCAAGATCGCGGGACGCCCTGCTGAAGGCCAGCGAGCTTTCAAGCGTCAGAACAGCCGCCAGCAGGAGGATGACCACCGCTTGCAGACCGAACTGCCGTTTGAGCGTGCGCGGATGGAATAGCCTGGTTTTGCCGGCGACCCGGCGCGCAGTGGGCGCCGCGCTCTTCATTGCTTGCTTCTGTATGGTACTTGACATAATTTTAAGATGATCTTTCGTTGGCCGGAGAGGGCCGTTATTGTAATTTACTGGTGCGTCCGCTATTAATGGCCAGGGTTTTGCGTGCGACCTCGCTGGCCTGTTTATTTAACTGGATGGTGCCTGCGTCATCGCGCTGGACGATCTGACTGAGCAGGCGCGTGATGCGTTCGTTGCCGCTGCGTTCGCTGATTTCCAGCGCTTCGCCCAGCAGGCGGGTAGCTTTGTCGTACTGGCCGGCGGCCAGGAAAGCCTGGCCCTCTTTCAGGGCGCGCAGCAGATCTTCCTGATTGGTGTAGTGCGCGATATGCTCTTCCATCTGCGCGGCCTGGCTGGCGTCCTCGGTCCATTGCACATAGACCCAGCCCTCCTGCGTGCTCTTGTCCTCCTGCTCCTTATTATTGCCGGCGAAGAAGGTCACGCTGGGACGTACCATCAGGAATTGCTGACCGGGAGGGTAGGTCGGCACCTCCAGGTCGAGCAGATAATCGCGCTGGTCGCCAGCCGCGAACGAGCCGAGGGAGACGCTGTGCAGGCGCGGATTGGCGGCATCAGGCTCCAGACCGAGGGGCACAATGCTGGGATAGACCTGCTCAAAGCGGCTGATGTTGACCCCGTTGGGCGACCAGAGGCGCAGGCGAGCGCTGGTCACACTGGTATTGCGCATGGCCATAAACGAGGAGGTAAAGGCCGCCTCAACCTGCTGGGGCGTGGGAATGATATCCGCGCTGCCGTGGGTAGCCTCGGCCATGTGGCGCAATTCGGCCTCATCCCAGTCAGTGCCAATCCCCCAGGCGCTAATACTGGCCTGAACCTGGCGGCAATGCTCAATGGCGCGGTCGAGATCCGGGCGCCGCTCGCCCTCGTTTCTACCATCAGTCAGGAAAAGGATTTTCAGCGCGCGCGCGGCATCGTGGCCGAAGTGCTGCACAATCGTGTCCAGCGCATAGCTCATGCAGGTGCCGCCGGTAGCATAGACGTTATGCCGAATGGCCTCAATCGCCGACTGCTTATTTTTCTTCGTCCCCGGGCTGGGCGCCACGATGATTTTCGCGTGTTCATTGAAGGCGACAATCATAAAGGTGATATGCTCATCCAGTGCCTGGACAATCTTGATCGCGCCATCGCGGGCCGCGCGGATTTTCGCGCCGTCCATCGAGCCGGAGCGATCCAGGGCGATAGCCAGGGCCAGTGGCGCCGGCGTCAGGCGTTGGTCGGGCGCTACACTGAGGTTCAGCACGGCCTGGAAGCGATTCTGGCCGACCAGTAAGTAGGGATTGTGGTACGCATTGATGGTAAACATCCTGATCCTTCTTTCTCGCTTGTGAGCGTTACAAAAGCCGCCAGGGAGCTACTTCCAGCTTTTTGCGTACAATGGCCTCGCGATGGGCGGTCCGTGGGACCGTGCGCAGATAGTGTTGATAGCTCTGCTCGGCGATTTTGCCCAGATTGCGCGGCGTATTATTGCGCACATCTGGAATGACTTTGCCGTTCGGGAGCTGGCGTTTGCGGGCCAGTTGCCAGAGCAGACGATAGATATCCCCGCGCGCCAGGTAGTAGCGTGGATCTTCGGTTCTGCCGCTCAGCGCTTGCAGGGCATCCAGAGCGATGTCCACATGCTGCGCCTGTAAGTTGGCCGCGTGATTCAGATAGATATCGCACAGGAGCAACTGGGCCTCAACATAACGGGCTGTGGCCTCATTGACTCCGCGCAGCATGTTCACCGCCTCCAGCCAGTTGTGCTGTTTCAGCAGGGTTCTGGCCGAACCCATAATGGCGTCAGTGTTGCCCGGCTCGGCTTTGAGAATACCTTTGAAGAGATCCAGC
Source organism: Ktedonobacteraceae bacterium (assembly GCA_035546055.1). Taxonomy (GTDB): domain Bacteria; phylum Chloroflexota; class Ktedonobacteria; order Ktedonobacterales; family Ktedonobacteraceae; genus Paraktedonobacter. The sequence continues at coordinate 293 of DASZXF010000355.1, read as the reverse complement.
GCCCGCTGGTGCTGATTCATGGCGGCGTAGACGCGCGCCAGGGCTTGCTGGGGTGGCAGTTCGCCGGGCAGTTCGGCCAGCAATTCGCCGTACTGGTCGGCAGCATCGCGCAGAAAGCCCTTCGCCTCAGAGTAGCGTGCGCCATACCAGGTGACTTTCCAGTTCGTAGGATCAAGGCTGCTCGCATAATCGATTTCGCGCCTGGCCTTCTCCAGTTCCTCCTGCTCGATCAAAACCTCGGCCAGGCGCAGATGGGCATCGATGCTCTTGCGATTGGCCTTGCAGGCCTGCTG
>DASZXF010000354.1:0-1567 GCA_035546055.1 Ktedonobacteraceae bacterium | reverse complement strand
ATGCACCGGCGGGAGGGGCAAGAAATGTGTGTCATCGCGCGCCTTCCGGAAAGGGGCAGTGGCTGGCTGGAAGTTATATCAGACTGGCAAAACCTAACAGCCGAAAAGCCGGAGGGGTGAAAGAGCGGCTCGCGCAGCGCGAGCAAGTCCGGTGGACTTGCGAGGGCGACGAACGCACCGGGCTTAAGCGAGGCGCGGGAAGACCGACGGCACTGCGATCACTACTGTCTTGTAATGGTTGAAAGAGCCTCCCCGCATCAGCAGGAGAAATGGCGGTGCCGGGGGGGACTGCACGGATGCAAGCAAATCAACAGCTTGCAATGGCTGACTTAGAAATCCGGTCCGATACATTCCAATAGCTTATTTCGCAGTTGGCTAACCGGAACGGGCCAAAGCGGACATTCATTTTGTCGGTAAGCAGCAGGCGGGTAACAGCCAAAGCCAGTGCGCGTCCACAGGAATTCTGGCGGCGCAGGCGCAACAGCGGGCACAGGTGCAGTTTGACTGAGGGTTAGTGTGGCTGGGATAGATTGCCACTCGGCATGTGATCGTCTGGGGAAGGGTAGCCACCAAAGGAAGCAGAGTCCGCGAAGACCGGGCGCGCCCTTTCCGGCCTACAGCCACAGTCCGCCAAAAATCTCCAATAAATTTCATTGGCCCTCGACCTGACTTGGCGGTCCGTGACGCGATGGGCGTCGCGGTCCACCGCGAGTGCCTGCATGTCGGCGGCATATGCCTCAAATGCATCCATCTTCGTCAAGGCGATGGCTCTGACAAAGCTGCGTTCTGCAGTCAATTGGCAGGCCTGCCACTCGGAATAGGTCTTAAATTCTTTTGCGGTCCATCTGGCTTTGCAACCAACAGTCTTCTGCTGCAGCCCGGCGGCGGCCTTTGGCATGGCCGATCCGTCGTAGGCAGGCGCGCAGCTCGCCAGCATGAGAGCGGAAATGGTGATGGTCAGGATACGGCTCATGTCCGTGCCTCCCCCATTGGCCAGTTCAGCCTATTGTGATGTAGGCGGAGCGACAAGGGAGCTAACGGGCCGGGCAATGTCCGCTCTTAGCGCAAACCGGACATGACTCAGTGACTGCTTTTGGCCCTAAGCGGACATAGGGCCAACGGAGCATCCGCGGTCATGGCACGCCGTCACCAGCCCGCAGCGCAATGGGAAGCGCGTATTTTACAAGCGAGACTAAGACCTTTCCCGGCTCTTCTGACATGACTTCATGGGCGGAGAGTTCCGCCGCATGGAGAGAAAAAACGCTGGTAAAAATAATTGCACAGGCCAGTCCAGCGATTTTCATAGGTTATCCTTTCAGACAGGGCTGACTTTATATTAGCGGGCCATAATGCTCCTCCCAAGACTTTGAAAGAGGAACCTCTGGCAGCAATGTGTTTCGCGAGGCGCGCTCAAGCTGGCTAACCTTAAAATCCGGTCCCGATATATTCCCATAGCTTATTTCGCGATTGGCCAACCGGGACTAAGGCGCCGACCAGCATCCGTGTCCGACCCAAAGCGGACATTCCATTCGACCCTGCTTGCGGTATTCGTTTTCCTCTGTCTATT
>DASZXF010000353.1:0-9581 GCA_035546055.1 Ktedonobacteraceae bacterium | reverse complement strand
CAGCGCTCGCCAAACCTCATCCAAAAAGAGGGGGCGGGGCGCCACCAGCGCTTGAGGCCGCCTCAGAAAAAGTGGGGAGGACTCATGAAGGGAAGAAGATGTTTGAGAGGCTCAAAGAAAACATAAGACCCACAACCAGCACAATGCAACGAAACGCCATCTCCACCTGATAGAGCTACCAGATGCTACCAGAGAGAACACCGCACGGAGAGACAAAGATGCTTCTCTCCAGCAGAGTTGTGATTTGCTGGCCGATAGATTTGCCTCTCAACGCCGGGTCCCGGTTCCCTTCGCTGAGCATACCGACCATCACAAGCTAAAGTGGCTTTCCGCAACACTCCACTGTTCATGAGTCCTGCTTGCTTTTTATAATGCACCATTTTAAGCTGAAAAACATCCGCAAAAATGCTTATGATGCTGCAAAATCGTTGACGGTTGCTTCCAGTGGCAGACTCAAGCAGACTTCGCAGCCTTTAGAGGGGCGTGAGTCGATACTTAATTCGGCGCCAATCAGGGCGGCTCGTTCGCGCATGCCCAGCATCCCCAGGCCACTTTGCGAGTCATGCTGCACTTCCGTCATCTGTTCAGGACGAAAACCTCGCCCGTCGTCGCAGATGCGCAGGTGCAGACTGTCTGGATGATAGATAAGCTCGACATCAACTCTGCTGGCCTGCGAGTGGCGCCAGACGTTGGATAACGCTTCCTGGGCAATACGAAAGATGGCGATTTCCGCTTCTGGCGTGGTGGGAAAAGGCTTGCCGGTGCAGGAAAAGCTGGAGGCAACGCCCCGGCTGCTGGAGCTATCACACAGCCATTCCAGGGCCGCGCGCAAACCCAGGTCGTCCAGAATAGAGGGGCGCAGATCCCGGCAGGCCCGGCGCACGCTTTCCAGGGTATGATCGGCCAGGTCTTGCAGATTGGCCAGCCAGTCCCGGTCCTTTTGCGGCAATTGCTGCTTCTCCACCGCGCGTCCCAGACCATCCAGGCCGCGCGCCAGGGCGATCAAGGCCTGGGCGGTATCGTCGTGCAATTCGCGCGCCAGACGCTTGCGCTCCTCCTCCTGAACCCGCGTGACCAGCGAGGCGTAACCGCGCAGTTCATCCTGGCGTCGGCGCGCGCTTCTGAGATCTTCCAGAGTGCGCTGGAGTTCTTCTGTGCGTAAGGCCAGGCGCGTGCTGATTAAGGCCAGGTAATAGATGGCCAGCAGCGGCACCAGGAAAAAGATCCAGGCCAGTTCGGCTACCTCGTTGTCAAAGATATCTACGACAGGCAAAAGGGGGGTAACACTCATGACGAGGATCTGAAAACGGAAGACGGGCGAACGATAGTAGGTCCGCCAGGCTGGCCATAAGCCGACGTGGAGTTCCTGCATGATGACCGGCAACATGGTCAGCATGATCAAGAGGGTCATGACAATGGTGGTCAGCAGGGCGGCGATGAGTTCCCAGGACTCCAGGTAGCTGGCCCCCATCTGCGGTACCCGGAATATCGATTCGATGTACCTGAAAAGCGAGGCCGCCAGGAAAACGACCACGCCCATGGCTGCCACATGATAGGCCGCGATATTCCAGGAGATCAGGCCGCGCACAAACGTATAGACCTGCACGACGACCTGGGTGATGATGGCCACGAGAACGGCGGCATAGAGGCCGAGCAGGACGCCGGCGGTGAGGTAAATTGGCGCAACGATATCCAACAATAAAAGAATACGCCAGGCGATATCGTGCGCTGGCTCGCGCTCCGGTTTATCGCCAATCTCTCGCTTGAGAATCCGCAATAGCAGGACACGTCCCAGCAACGCCAGAATAAGCGCCAGCAGGAGCGTACTATAGATCGCCCGGCTGCCATAAAAAATTGGCTGGGTCGGCTGATTGCGATAATTGAGCAGTGCCCAGATGAGCAGAGCCAGGCCGATCAGAGAGAAAAAAAGCCCGCTGATAAGGCGTAGCCAGGAGCGGGCCGAAGTATGGGGCAGACTATTGATCGTCATAGGTATCCTGCAAGGAGATCATCCCCTGGCGCAGAGCCAGCAGCACCGCTTCGGTACGCGAGCCAACATGCATCTTCATGAAGGTGTTCGCCAGGTGGCTGTGAACGGTGCGAATGCTCAGGTTGAGGCGGCGGGCGATCTCTTTATTGGGCAGGCCGCGAGCAGCCAGGCGCAGCACGTCAAACTCACGCTCACTGAGCACATCCGCCGGGCGCACGGGATTGGCGGGACGATTGGAGAGGCGGCGCAACAGCCTTTCGTTGAGGGCCGGTTCCAGCACCGACTCACCACGCGCCACCGCGCGAATAGCCTCCACCAGTTCCTGCCCATTGACATTTTTCAACAGGAAACCGGCGGCGCCCGCTTCGAGCAGGGCCACCAGGTATGGCTCATCATCATAGGCCGAAAGCACAAGAATAGCCGTTTCCGCGCTATCTGCTTTAATGGCGCGCGTGGCCTCGATGCCCCCCATACCGGGCATAGCAATATCCATGATGGCGATATCCGGGCGCCATTGCCGCACCGCTTCTATCGCCTCTTCTCCGCTCGACGCTTCGGCGACGACTTCCAGATCACTTTCGGCTTCAATTAAGCGACGAGTGCCCTCACGCACCAGAGCATGGTCGTCAGCCAGCAACACACGAATCACTCGATTACCCTCCTGATCGCTCTTTCCCCCTCTTCCTACCAGGTCCAACGTCCCCTCTGTCTCGCTCTGTTCCGAAATGCTCTCTCGCATGGTGTTGCCTCCTCTTTCCGCTATCTCTATGGAATAATCGATGCCACAGTTATCTGGTTTCTACCATAATCGACATATCCGCAAACAGCATCGTTGTACCGCGTCCGGCACAACCGTAAGCGGCGCAGATCATACATTCATCATCCTGATCTACTATAATTCGTAATGGCAACCTTTTCTACAGCATTTCTGCTGACATTATGCGCCAACTCTCAGAGAAGATCAAGCACCACCACAAAGCAGACCTGACCATGCCATTGCCTGTAATCTATCGATGGGGTAGAATGGATAAATCAGGGTGTTCCCGGTTCTGGCGGCTTGCAGTTGGCGGCAGTGCCGCGCGAGCTGCAAACGCATTTCAGCAGGAAATCCCTGTACATGTCAGATGCCAGTTAATCCTATATAATCTATTAATGTATATATGCCAGGCAGGCAGAGAGAACTTCCACTAGCACATTCGGGAGGGAAGAGGGCTTATGGTGATGTGTTTAGATACAGAAGAGTGCCGCTATCCTAATCAGTCGGCGGATCGCTTCTGCGCGAATTGCGGTCTTCCTACAGCGGGATCGCTGCTACAAGGACGATACTTAATTCAACAACTCAGCGGGAAGGACCGCACGACGGTGACCCTCCTTGCGAAAGACCGCCACACGGGGAAGGATGTGACGATCCGTGTTCTGCGCCCTCAGCGGGCACGCGCGGAGGATCGCGCCGATTTTCTACAGGATGCTGAGCTAGCTCTGGCCTTTTCCAGTACGGTGCAGGAGCCAGGAAGTATCTGCGTGACTGATTTTGGTGAGGATGGCCCGGTGGCGTTCCTGGTTAAAACAGTGGTTGAGGCGCCGGCTGCCAGTTCTACTATCCATTCTCCTATGGCGCCAGCGGTGGAAACAGGGGGTATTCCGGTGCAGCAGGCGCCTTTCGAGACGCCGTTTCCTCCGGCCACTCCCGCCATTCAGGCGACTCCGCAGCCGATGGCGCTCCCGGCACGCCCGGCACGCTCGGCCTGGGTGGCCAAGGGCGACCACGCGTACCAGCTCGCGCACTATGAAGAAGCCCTGGCGTACTACGAGCGGGCGTTGAGTGAGAACGCGCTGGCCGTGGATGCCTGGAATGGCAAAGGCGCGATCCTGCTGCACATGGGCCGCTTTGAGGAGTCCCTCCTGGCCTATAACCAGGCTCTTTCTCTGCAACCAAATGATCCCGACCTGTGGATTTCACGCGCCAATGTGCTGCACGAGCTTCAGCGTTACGATGAGGAGATGCATTGCTATAACCAAGCTCTGACCCTCGATCCCGATTATGTCTTTGCCTGGACCGGGCGCGGCATGACGCTGGTCGAATTGGGACATCCATATGAGGCGCTCAAGGCTTTTGACCGGGCACTGGTCCTCGATCCAAATCAGGTGATCGTCTGGCAGGCGCTGAGCGATACGCTTTTTAGCCTCCAGCGCTACGATGAGGCGCTGATCGCGGTCAATCACGCGCTGGAGATTGAACCCAATAACGCCGCCCTCTGGGATACCAAGGGCAATATCTTACGCCGCCAGAAACAACCAGAGGCGGCTCTGGACCTCCATCAGAAGGCCACCCTGCTCTCCCCCCATAGCGCGATGGCCTGGTTTGATAAGGCCAATGATTTGCGCGACTTGAAACGCTATGCCGAGGCGCTGGCGGACTACGATCAGACCGTGGCTCTTGACCCGACTATGGCGGGGGCGTGGTATAATCGAGGCAATGTCCTGGCTTTCCTGCATATGGTTGATGACGCCCTCGAATCATACGACCAGGCTTTGCAACTGGACGATGGCCTGGTCTCCGCGTGGTATAACAAAGGGAGTCTGCTTCACGAACGCGGACGCGACCAGGAGGCGCTGATAGCTTTTGATCGCGCCCTGGCCCTCGATCCAACGTACATCGCGGCCTGGAATAATAAGGGGCTGGCTCTCTTCGGGCTGGGTCGCCTGGAGGAGGCGCTGACCACGTTCCAGCAGGCGACCAGACATGCCCCCACGGAGGCCGATGCCTGGTATAATCAGGCTATCGTGCTGGAAAACCTGGGCAGGTTGGAGGAAGCGCAGACCTGCCAGGAACGCGCGCGGGCATTGGAACAGCAACAGGCGGCTTTATAGATAAATACCTGCTGAGGAGGTGGTATGCGACGGTGTGCCGATATGGCTGATTGTGGATATGATAACCGGGATTCCGACCATTTCTGCCGGGCCTGCGCCCTTCCCCTGCTTGGGACGGCTCTGGCAGGTCGCTATGTGGTCGATGCTCTGGTCAGCAAGGGGGGATATGCGGCAGTCTTTCGGGGCGTAGATCAGCATTTATCGCGCAAAATCGCCATTAAAGTGCTGCTGCCCAGCAAAACAACGGCGACCGAACAGGAACACTTTCTACGCGAGGCCCGCATCGCGGCGGTGCTCGATCACTCCAATATCGCGCCGATTCTCGATTATGGCAAAGATGGCCCCAGCGTTTTCCTGGTCATGCCGCTCTATACCGCCGGTTCACTACGCAATCGCCTGGCGACGGTCAACGGTCCGCTGGTGCCCGCTGAAACGGTGACGAATTTCCATCAACTGGCCAGCGCGCTGTTCTATGCGCATACGCGTCCGCGCCCGGTGATTCATCGCGATATCAAGCCGGAGAATATCCTCATTCACCAGGAGGATCGCCGCCTGATTATCACCGACTTTGGCATCGCCCGCGCGCTGGAACCGGGAGCGCGCATTGGTAAGACGGTGACGGTGCGTGGAACTGTGGGCTATATGGCCCCGGAGCAGACGAGCGGGGTGGTGGACCCGCGCAGCGATCAGTTCGGCTGCGGAGTGGTGCTCTATGAGATGCTGACCGGCTACCATCCTTTCGATGCGCTGGGCGGGCCGGTGCGCCCTCCTTCGATGTTCAATCGCGAGTTGCCCACAGCGCTGGATGGCATTGTGCTGCGGGCGCTTTCGCCGCGCCCGGAGGATCGTTTTGCTGATATGCAGGAGCTGGTGCAGGCTTTTGACCAGGCGACCCATAGCGCGAACAATACGGCTTTTCGCCTGGCCTCACAGCAGTATTCGCCCGCCGAGCCGCGCGGTTCGGCGTCATCTGCCTCTTTCACCAATCCACCGCCCAGGGCCGCCAACAATGGCGATTCGTCCGCTCACCAGCGCGTTGTGCGCCCGGTGAACAGTTCCAGCGCGCGTGAAAAATGCCTGGAGGGCGATCAGTTTTTAAAGCAGCAGCAATACTCCCAGGCGCTCCATGCCTATGAAGAGGCGCTGAATCTGGACCCGCTGAACTTCCACGCCTGGAACGGCAAGGGGACCGCGCTCTACAGCCAGGGCAACTATAAACGCGCTTACGATGCCTATCAGCGCGCTACGGAAATTGACGCTGAGAACCCGGTGGTCTGGGTCAGCGCGGGCCTGGCGCTCAATCGCCTGAAGCGCTTTTCGCAATCACTGGTACATTTTGAGCGCGCTTTGAAGATTGATCCCACCTATGTAGCGGCCTGGAATGGCAAAGCCGACGCGCAGCTGGATATGAATATGCCGGAAGAGGCCATTGAGTCCTATGAAATGGCGCTGCGCCACGATGAACAGAGCTTCCAGGCCTGGAACGGCCTGGGCAATGCCCACTCGATTTTACGAGATTTCGCCGGAGCCATTGACGCCTACGAACGGGCGCTGCTGGCCAATCCGCGCAGCGCCGTGGCCTGGTGCAATAAGGCCGAGGCGCTGATTCGCCACGGCCATGCTCGCGCGGCTCTCGACGCCCTGCACGAAGCCACCGAGCTGGACCGCAGCTATGCCCGCGCCTGGACCCTGAAAGCGGAAGTCTACGAATTGCTGGGCAATCCCCAGGAGGCGCAAAAAGCACGTAAACGCGCCCGTCCCTGGGGATTGATGAATTAGACCATGTGAGTGACGGCGCTCTGCTCCTCCGCACTGGCAGCACCGTCATCGGCCTTTTTCTCCCCCCAGGACTTGCGCAGCGGTATGTCCTTGAGGAAAAGAGCCGAGAGAAAGGCTCCGCCACAGAAGATCAGCACGACCAGCATCCCATGCTGAATCGCCAGCACCATCGACTGCTTGAGCGCGTTAAAGACCAGGTCCAGCAGATGACCGACCTGTTGCGCGGCCTGGGCAGCCGCGTGTTGAGCCGCCGCCTGCTGCTGTGGACCCGGCGGCAGACTGGCCGACGCCTGCTTCGCCGCCGCCTGGCTGGCGAACTGCTGAGCCGTGTGCAGGACGCTGGCGCGATACTTTGGATCGATGAGAATCTCTGTATTCGTGGCGGCCTGCCAGCCCTGGGGTGTCAACTGCTGCACGGCATTGGCCGGCACGCGCGTGGGCAGGTCGCTGGCGATGGTGTTATTGACCACAGTACCCGCGATGGCTACGCCGAGTGTCTGTCCCAGCGCACGCAGATACGTGACAACGCCCGTACCCACGCCGATCTGACTACGCGGTACGGCGTTCTGCGCGGCCAGCGTTTGCACAGGGAAGAAGAGGCCCATACCAACGCCGGTCAGAACCATAAACAGGCTGGACCAGAGGTAGGTCGTGCTGGTGTCCATTCTCCCCAGGAAAAAGACGCCAATGGAGAGCAGAATGACCGCGCACACGGTCTGAATGTGATACCGTCCGATGCGACCAATCAAGAACCCGGAGACCGCACCTCCGACGACCATGCTGATGGTCAATGGCGTCAGCACCAGCCCGGAGTTTGTCGCGCTCTCGCCGAGCACGCCCTGCAAGAACAGCGGCAGGTAGATGACCGTTGGCAGGAGAATCATCCCCATGAACAAGGCCATGGAAACACAGGCGCTGAAGACCGGCAGACGGAAGAGTTTGAGCGGCAGCAGCGGCTCGGCGGCAAAGCGCTCGACCACCAGGAAGGCGATATAGAGCACGCCAGCCGCGACCAGCGTTCCCACCACCTGCGGCGAGTTCCAGGCATAGGTCTGATCGCTGCCCCAGCTCAGACCGAGCAGCAGGCAGATGGTTGCCCCGGAGGCCAGCAGCGCTCCCAGCACATCCACGCGTTTCAAGGCTTCCCAGCCGCGATAGTGATTGCTCGGTTGAGAAAGACGCGCGGGCAGATAGATAATCAGCGCCAGCAGGGCCAGAATGCCTACAGGCAGGTTGATATAGAAAATCCAGCGCCAGCGCGTTGTCTCAGTCACCAGCGTACCCAGCAGGGGACCATGATCGGTCAGCCAGCCGCCGAGCGTCGGACCCACCACGCTGGAAAAGCCGTACACGCCGGAAAAGATGCCCTGCCAGCGAGCACGTTCAGCCGGGGTAAAGACATCGCCCACCGCCGTGAAGACCAGCGCGATACCGGTACCCGCGCCGATGCCCTGGAGTCCCCGAAAGATAATTAGCTGATTCATCGACTGCGCCAGGCCTGAGAGCATCGAACCGCCCAGAAAGATCACCACGCCTGCGATCAGGAACCACTTGCGTCCGAACTGGTCCGACAGCTTGCTGACCACCGGAATCATCGTGGTCGAAGCCAGCAGATAGGCCGTGACCACCCAGCTATAGCGGTCAAAACCCTGAAAATAGCCCACAATACTGGGCAGAGCGGTCCCCACGATGGTCTGGTCCAGCGCCTCCAGCAGCAAAGTGAGCATCAACGCGGCCAGCACGCTGACCAGCGCGACCCCGCGCAAACGGCTCCCACCGCTGGCCAGCTCCTGGTTCGCGCCCTTTACTCCGCCTTCGCTCTCCGGCAGTCTGCCCATATTCAACGCGGCATCGCTCTCCGGTACCTGCCCGAGGTTGAGCGCCGCGTCAGTTTTCGGTATCGCTCCATTCTTCGCCGTCGTTGCGTTTTTCACTCCTACGTTCTTTTTCCCTGCAGAATCATCTTTTGCTTCGCCGCCGTTCACCGCCTCCCCACTCTTTTGCGCTGGCGCCCTGGACACTGACCCTGAGCTATCCTGTGCCAGCGGTCTGTTTTTGGACGACTCGCGTTTTTTCTTCGGCATCTGCTCCGTTCCCTCCGTGAATGCTGGCCATCTTTTCTACAGATAGCCAGCGCTCCTTACTAATGCAAAAACACCTGATCGCTTCAACTTTCTTTCGTAAATTCCGTAAAATCCTCCGGGTATGAGCGGCCTGGCCGAAGCAGCAGCTCGCTTCGCTTGAGAATAATGAAATTACGCCAGGTCAGATGAAGAGTCTGGCTGTTGAGGAGAGGCAGTTCGCCTGGCCGGGACGCCGTCGTCGGGGCAGTCCGTTCGGCCCGCCGCTTCTCGCTCGCGTAAACGCCGCGCCCAGGCCATCTCCAGCCGCCACTGGTCAGCCCTGTGCTGCATCACCTCCAGGGTAGGTGGCAGCCACAGCTTTTGATGGCTTTTCGCCGCCAGATCTTCAATTTCAGCCGTCAAGTGCAAAATATGCGTCTGACAATAATGCAGATAGTGATCAATCAGATAGAGTCGTTCGGCGCTCTCTATAAAAAGAAAGACTGAAACTTTGAGGTAGAAAAGACGCTGGTAGTCCCCTCTATTTGAAGTCGTATCCATCATCAGCTCGTGAAAACGCTGGCGTCCGGCTGTGGCAATACTATAGCTGCGCGCTATGCGCTCGCCACTCCGAGGCTGCTCAATCTCCTCAGACAGTTCGATAAATCCACCCTGCTCCAGTCTGGCCAGCAACGGATACAAACGCCCGTTACTGATCCTGGCATACGGCCCGATAATGTCGTTGACAACCTGAGCAATTTTGTAGCCATGGGCAGGCGCACGCATCAAGAGCGATAAAATGATCAACTCATACATGGACCTGACAACGCCTCATTTCTTTTCTCCAGAGAGTAGCGGCTCACACTGCTGGCAATATC
>DASZXF010000352.1:0-5315 GCA_035546055.1 Ktedonobacteraceae bacterium | reverse complement strand
CGAATAGCGGTCGGTGGGCCGGCTCTCGCGGGCCTGGTCCAGTTTCAAGAAGCGCAGCGGGCCAACTTCCTGAATATGAAAGACGCCTCCCTCATGAAAGTGCTGGGCATAGGCCAGGGCATCTCGTGCCTCAGCAGCAGCACGTGCATAATCGTGCAACGTGCGCGTGGGATTCCCAACGCCGAGCAGCAGATGCACACGCGGAGCAAGATGGTGAACGATCTGCTTGAGAGAAGCCACGGCCTGTTTGTCCGAGCCATGCAACGGTAACAGGCAGATCATCTCGGCTGACTCTTGCAAGGTGAGCAGTGCGCCTGGAAAATGCTGGAGGACGGCTTCTTTGAGTTGTCCCAGGATCTGGCTCAAACCTCCCTGCCCTCCCTGAGGCGCTGCCAGTTGCGCCAGGGCTATCAGATGGGGACGCGCCAGATCCACCCCCAGCAACCGCGCTTGCCGGCGAACCGTTTCTTCCTGCGCGGGATCGCGGGGGGCTGCACAGAGGTGGCGCACAAAGGCATTGACGAGCTGGACCTGTTCCCGCTCGCGCTCCAATTGGTCATGGGCCCGCTGCTCTGCCAGCCTGACAGCCAACGAGATACTGATCTGACGCAAGCACACATACTCCTCTGGCGTCCACGCACCGCGTTTCTCTATCAGCAGTAACCCCAGCGGCGTGGCCGTTCGGGGCGCAAACAGGGGCGCAAAGACCATCGTGCGTGCCTGTGTGCCCAGATCCAGCAGCCAGACCTGCCGACAGATGTCGTTGACCTCGGCAACGCGCCGGTTCCTCCAGTGCTCAGAGACCACTGACCAGAACGCCTCCGCGCGGAAGGAAAGCTGCTCAGGAACCGCTGAGGGAGCCTGCGCTGTGCTCGCAGCAAGCGTGAGGCGCGTCGCCGATGGTTCTGCGAGATACAGTGCGCAGACCTGGGCAGCAAACACCGGTTGGAGATCCTGGAGAAAGCGGTCACCTTGCTCAACGAGATCCGCGCGCATCCACCAGTCGGTCAGCGCGTCCAGGTGCATGAGCAGTCGGGTTGGATCGGACAGGGGAGCCGATTGAGCCGCACGTTTGCGGGGCACTTCAGTACTCATCGGTCATGGCTCCTGGATCTCCTAGATGGGTTGTCTGAACAGTTCTTGATACGCTATAGTATACCCACTGGTGCAAGAAGCGTCCAGGAAGCTGAGCATTGGTCCTATGGAACGAGGCTGCTTCCTGGAGTGGAATGCGAGTGCGGCAGGCAATACGCTACAGACATGTCGGCTCCTGGCTCAGGGACGAGTGGTTGTGATCTGTTGTCCCAAAGGATGTCGTTTTATGGATGCGTTACGATCTGGACGCGCTCGCTGGAGCCTGGTGAGCGCCATTTGCCTCAGCTATGGAAGTGCGGCCATCTTTTCCATGGTGTTCTTACTTCATGCGACTTTCCCCTCCATCTGGTGGTCCTGGTTTTTCCTGACGCTGGTCATTTCCCTGGCCTTTCTGGGAGTCGGATGCCTGGTCTGGTGGTATGGGCGGCAACGCCTGATTGCCCTGCTCTTTGTCCTGGTCTGTACCAGCCTGGCCTGGTCCCTTCTGCTGGCCGTGCCTTCCAATGTGGACTCCAGCGGGCGGATCAATGCCCTCAGTTCCGTGAGCGCTTCCCTGGGGATGTTTGTGCTGGTGCTGCTCGTGGCTCATTTCCCGTACCGTTTTGTGCGTCCCTGGAGCGCCTGCGGCTGGCGCCGACGCCTGCTGTGGGGATGGCTGCTGCTGCTCGGCCTCCTCAGCCTGGCCTCGGCCTCCTACTGTCTCACCGGGACACAGTTTCCACCAGCCGCGCTCTTTGAACCCTGGTATCTCGGCTCTTACTGCGCGACCGTGATAAGCCTGGTCGGGCTTCCGCTGGCGGCCACACGTATGCCCATGTCGCGTCGTGAGCGCCAGCAATTGCGCCTGCTGGTGGCCGGCATCGGACTGGGCTTTGCTCCCTGGATCGGATTATCATTACTGCCGGACCTGGCTCGCGCCCTCTGGCCCTCCCTGCCCATTCCCTCCCTTGATGATTTCTGGACCATTCCGGCGCTGCTGTTGATCCCGCTGACGCTCGGCTACACGGCGCTGCGCTATCACGTTCTGATCTTTGATACTGTAGTCGCCCAGGTCATCTGCGGGGTCATGCGAGGCGTCGGACTGGTGCTGTGTGCCTATCTGGGATGGCTGGGTCTGGTGCTCTGCCCACCCACCCCGCTGGCCCTGGCGCTGGTGGTCGTCGGAACCGGCGGGTTGAGCCTTGGCCTGTGGTCCCTGGCGCACCATATCACGACCACGTTCCTCTTCGCCGAACGCCTCCAGGATCGTCACCTGATCACCGCCGCGCTGGATGCCTCCTCTCCTCTGAGCGATCTGCCTACCGTCGTCTCGACCATGACGCATCTGGCGATCACTATCAGCGGGAGTCAGCACGCGTTTGTGCTGCTGCGCGAGGAGGCCAGCGGCTTGTATTGCCTGGAAGAAGGCAGCGAGCCTGCAAGCAGAACGTCTCTGGAGCAGATCCTGACGACCCTGACGCATGAGCACTATCCCGCGCCTCCGAACGAGGCGTTCCAACTCCCCCCGGACATGCAGACACACCTCAGGCAAGCGCATCGCCCGTTATGGTTGCGCGAATGCCTGCCTTCCCCGCATGCCTCGGCCCTGCCCGCTTCGTTGGCCCAGGTGCTTCTGGTTGGCCTGCCAGAGGCCGGGCACCTTCTGGGGATTCTCATCCTGGATGCACGAGCAGACCAGCAACCCTACGCCGGGGCCGATTTCGACGCGCTGCGCGATCTGACCACCCGCCTGCGTCCTGTGCTGGCTACCTCCCTACGTGAGGCCACCCAGGCCGCGCGGCGCCAGATCCTCGACGATGCCCTGGCCCACACGGTGCGCCTGGGACACCTGGCCCCGGAAGATCTGACCCAGGAACTGGCCCATCTGGTCGCGCAGGTGGTGCCGGCTCAGGTGGAAGTATGGGAACAACGGGATACTCACTGGCAGCGCATTGCCCTGGCTGGCACGCATCAGGATGCCTGGGCAACCGAACAAACCCGGCGTTTTCTGGCGCAACAGGGACAGGACGCGCTTCCTCTGTTCGCCCTTCAGGCAGCACCAGCGCATCGCTTTCCGCTGGTCCTCCTTCCCGTCGAGCATGAGCCTGCGTATCGCAGCCGTCTGGTCGCCCACTACGCGCGTCCCAGCCTGCTCTTACCTGAACGTCGCCAGATGATGGAACTGGTCGCTGGCCATGCACGCGGCCTGCTTCGGGAAGCACGGCAACGCATGGCCAGCGAAGCAGACCAGGCCCTTGATTCCCACCTGCACACGCTTCTCCAGGCGTTGCTGCGGACGGTCCCTCCGCACACCATGGCGGAAAAGGGTCTGCTTGATGCCACCAGGCGTCTGCATCTCGCGCACTGGCAACGCACCTTGTGGCAGGCGATAGGAGGCCACAAGGTGCCCGTCTTCCCTCCGCCTCTGCGCCACGCCAATCCGAACGCGACGGTCCTGCTTCTGATGGATCATCCCTTCCTGACCGATCTGCTGACCCGTGCCTGTCGCCGACAGCACCTTTCGGTGATCGTCCGGCCAACCATTCACGAGGGACTCTCCTGGCTCCGTGAACAGGCACGACCGCTTCAGGCCATCGTGCTCGACGAAACCGTCCTGTCCCTGGATCTGGAGATGGTCATCCATGCCCTGTGGGAATATCTCCCAGAGCCACCGCTGATCATCGTCTGTGGAATGCACCTGCCTGCCACCGAGACGCCGCGCGCCTCATCTTCGGTGGTGCATCTCTCCCATCCCTTTGCACTGGCACACCTGTTGCATGTGCTGGCAGGACCATAACCCACCGCTGCTGTTCAGGACAGGAGTTGTCCACTGAGTCACCCCTGAACAGGGAACCTGCGTCCGTCCTGCGAGTATCGTTCGTCGTCGTCATCGTTGTCAGCATTCAGGAGGATACATGATGCTGCCTGTTGTCCGAGGAAATGGGCTTCGTGCCCTCCCTGTTGCCCTGATGATCGGGCTACCGGGAAGCGTCTGCGTGGTGTTGCGCCTCTCGCTGCCCCTGTCCTGGGAACGTCTCCTGTTCTTTCTCACTCTGGCCGTACCGTTTGCCGGGGTGGGATCGCTGGTCTGGTCAGTAGGGCATCCCCGGCCTGCCGCGCGTCTGTTCAGTCTGCACTGCCTCACGGTCATCATTTTTCTGGCGATCCTGCCCTCCTCGGCGCCAGCGATGGTATGCCTGGGCATGCTCGCACGCGTTGGCGCGGGCGTGCTCTTGCTCCGGTTTCTGCGAGCCCTGGCGGCAGACTCCCGGGCGCAGCTTGCCCAACAGGCTCCCGGACACGCTCGGCTCTGGCGATGGTCTCGGCTCCTGGTGGAGGGTCTCGGCGGCTGCTGTGCCCTCGTGGCCCTGCTCTCACTGCTGTTCGCTGCGCTGGCGCCTTTCGTGGGGATGCTCTTTTTCAGTTTTGTCGTGCTGGCGCTGGGGGGCGGGTGCGTATGGAGTGTGCAGGTGGCTCGCCACGCTGAACTGCCCCTGGAACGCGAGCAGATGCGCCTGGCAGCGGCGGCACTGGCCGGAATCGCGCTTCTGGCAAGCGGGATACAACTGCTTCCCTGGCTCCTGCCCCTCTCCCAGGCGCCAGCGCAGGTGCTCCTGCTCTCCCTGCCCGCCTTTCCCCTCACGCTGGGGTACGCCCTCCTGCGTCCGCAGGTGACGGTTCTGGATCGCCGCATCGCCCAGGGAGCGCTCTGGATGGTGCGTGCCCTGGCGGGTACCCTGCTGATCGTTTGTATCGTGACGCTGCTCCTGGAGCACGCGTTGCGGCGCACGTCCCATTGGCTGGTCGTCGTCGCCCTGAGCCTCGCGGGCCTGGGCCCGTTGCTCTGGTGGAGCACGCGGGCCGCGCTCCAGCGGCTCTTTGCCCAGGAGATGACGGCGCTGCGCGCCTTCCTGGCATCCCCGCCAGCCGTCGCGAGTCTGGATGAGGCGGCGCTTGTGCTCACCAGCGCGCTGTCGCTGGCAAGCAGATCAAGCCAGGTTGGTGTCTACCTGTGCGAGGAAGAAGGGCATCTGTGTGTGCCCCTGCCAGCAGCGTGCGCCCTGCCGACCAGTCCTCAACGGCACCTCCTCACGCGGGCATGCGCCTGCTGGGATCTGCCCGCGCCAGACCAATCGTTTGTCGTCCTGCCCCCACCAGTGTGGGATACCCTGCACACGCACCGCTGGCTCCCGCTGCACCGCTGGCAGGCACCGACCCCGCTCCAGGGCCGGCGGCGGTGG
>DASZXF010000351.1:0-7103 GCA_035546055.1 Ktedonobacteraceae bacterium | reverse complement strand
GGTCAAAGTCGGCCTGGCGGCCAGCGTCCACGATGTCTTCCTCATCAGCATCGGCATTATGGTCGTCGGCCTGATCCTGGTCTTCTTTCTCAAAGAACTCCCCCTGCGCGGAGGTCGCACACGCGGCAAAAATCGTGCGGATGCCGGGTCCGGCGAAGAAGTCGCCCCGTCCATGCTTATGCATTGATCCTCTTGCCTCATGTATCGTTCGTGAAGCGAGCGCCGCTCGCCTCACGAACGGGGCGTTACACGGTGAGGCGGGCGAGAATGTCCGCGCAGCGCAGCATACCGTGAGGATTCATGCTCAACTGGCCGTTTTCTACGAGGTTCCAGGCATTGAGCACACACTGCGCCAGTCCCCAGCCGCGAATGCGCGCCCGGTCCATGCCCAGTTCCTCGCTCAATTGCGCGACGCGCCGGGCCAGCATGCGCTCCAGGTCGGGCACGTCGAGGAGGTGAGGCATGGGATTGTAGAACGAGGCGCCCACCTCGTAGCCGGGATCACCGACAATGCCCTTGGGGTCAATCGCCAGCCATGTCTCGTCCGCGCGCAGAATATTGTGATGCTGGAGATCGCCGTGCAGCAGCATCATCTGAGGGGCCGAAGCGCTCAAGCTCGTAAAAAGGTCCATCGCCTCATCGACCAGGCGCGGCGGAAAGGGACCATAGCCGCCGGCATAGCGAGCGCGCAGACGGGCCAATCCCTGTCCCAACTGCTCGACCGTCGGGAAGGTATGTTCAGCGGGCGCCGGGCGCCACAACTGGCGCATGACTCCAGCCAGAATGGAAGTGGCCTGCTCATCCTGTTCAGGGAACAACGACGCCAGCATGGTTCCGGGCTGCAAGCGCTCCAGCAGCATAACCTTCTCTTCCTCGTCAAACTCCAGCAGGCGGGCAATGCCTCGTCCGGCGAAGATGCGCAGCGCGGCCAGCCCATGTTCAAACTCGTCGGAAAAGGCGCACGTCTTCAAGACCACGGCGGTGCCATCCGCGCGCACCGCCGGCGCGACATAGTGGAACGAGAGGTTCTCAAAGGGAGGCAAGATCTCCAGTTGCCAGCGTTCCGCCCATTCCGCCAGCAGAGCAGGCAGACGCTGCAACCAGGCATCAGCCGCCTCTGTGCCATAGACCTCGCGCATAAAGTGGCGAAAACCTGCGGGCAGGACAGACATCAACCGGACTCCTTATATCAGATATATCGCATATAGTACCGCTTCTCACCACCCCGGTCAAGGCGCCTTGACCCATTGACCAGGGCTTTCTCATGTACCGCTTTTTCCTCCCCTGATGATTTTCCTTCTGTTGCTCGCCATGCCTCCCCCCCCCCAGAAGAAGAATGATGCAGAGCCAGCCGGGCGGCGCCCGGCTGGCTCTGCATCATTCGTCAAACTTGCGCCGCCGCAGGCGGCGCGAGGCAGCAGAGGCAAAACGGGAAAACCAAAAAGCCCTGACCCATTGACTGAGGAGGGAAGCTGCCGCTTACATACCCCGCGAACCCGGAAGAGCATCAGCGAGCCGGTCTGGCTTCAGCCGGGCTGCTCAAGGTGCCTCATATGTCCCTGGAACGAGATCATGCGCGTTGAGGCGCCGGTGAAGGTGCGAGCTGATTTTGTAAATTCGCTGCCGTATCGTCCAACTGGATAGAGATGGAAACGTATAGCATACATAGGAAAGTGAAGCCGTCTGTCTTGAGAAAGAAGGAAGATGTCCATGCCCAATGAGGTTGCTCTGCTGCACCAGCTCGGTAAGGATGTGTTGCCGGTGCTTGACCGCAGCCAGGTCGTCTACTTGCTCATAGATGTTCAACCCACGGAACTGGTGGCGCAGGTGCGTATGCCTCTGCATTTTGCCCTGGTGCTGGATTGCTCTGGTTCGATGCATAGGAAAAAGCTGCGCAGCGTCAAGGACGCAGTTGGTGTCCTGATCGATTATCTCTCTCCGACGGATGCCATTGCCGTGGTGACGTTCAATACCCGCGCGCAGACGATCATTGCTTCTCAGCCTGCCCGCGATCCCCGGGGGATGAAGGCGCGCGTTGAGGCCATCAGGTCCGGCGGCGGGACGAATATGGCGCGTGGTATGCAGCAGGGATTGGATGAGATGTTCCACTGGGAAGGCTCAAATACGGTCAAACGCATGATTTTGCTGACCGATGGACGCACCTCCGGGGGCAATAAGTGCCGTCAACTGGCCAGAAATGCACGCGAGGCCGGTGTGGTCATCTATCCCCTGGGCATTGGCGCGGACTGGGATGAAAAGCTGCTGGACGATATCGGGGTTCTCAGTGGCGGCTCAGAGGCCGAGTTTGTCCGGCGCCCGGAAGACGCGGTGACCGTTTTCCAGCAGCAGCTTCAGAGCGCGGTGGACGTGGTTGTGCGCAATGCTGTGCTGACTGTGCAGTTCCCGCAGGGCGTTTCCCCGCGCCGGGCGGTCAAGGTCTTGCCTGCTCTCAGCGACCTGGGGGCTTCAGTGCTCTCCGACCGCTTTGTGAACATCCCTCTGGGCGATCTGGAAAAAGGCAATCCCCCTTCCATTCTTCTGGAACTCGTCGTCGAGCCGCGCGCCGCCGGCCTGTTTCGCCTGGCCCAGAGCGAACTATCCTATGATGTGCCCGCGCTCGGTCTGGTGGGCCAGCGCGTGCGCGATGATATCACGGCTATGTTCAGACATGATGCTTTGCAGACTGCTCAGGTCAACGCGCTGGTCATGAACCTGGCCGAGAAGGTCAATGCTTTCCGGCTGGTCAGCCGGGTGCTGGATGAATACAGGCAGACCGGCAAAACAACGACGCGCCTGGCTCCCAATGTGACGCGCGTTCTCGACACAGAGACCCAGGCCGCCCTCGAACAGATCCAGCGCGGCCAGTCCATCTCGCAGGAACAGGTCAAGTCAATTGGCAGCAAAACGCGCAAACTGACCCAACGCCTGGATACCCTGTTCTGATGGTCCGGCGGCACAGCGGGCAAGGCTACTCAATATGATATTTGCGCATCAGGTAGCGCAATTGATCGACCTTGGCCAATCCCAGCAGTTCGCAGGCGCGGGCGCGGTTGTGGCTGGCGGTTTCCAGCGCCCAGCGCACCAGGTGCCGCTCAAGCTGGCTGACCACGCGCTCCAGTTCTACCTGACCAGCCGGGCGGAGATTGAGCCAGCGTTCCCAGGGATCAGGACCGCGTGTGTGCGCGGAATCGGCGCGGCCAACAATCTCGCGGGGCAGATGTTCGGGCAGCAGTTCATCGCTGTTGCTGAGAATCATCGCGCGCTCAATTACGTTTTTCAGCTCGCGCACATTGCCCGGCCAGCCATAGGCCATGAGCAAACGCTGCGCCTGCGGGGAGATACGCCGCACATTGCGACCAAGCGAGCGGTTGAAGTCTTCGAGGAAGCGCGAGGCGAAGAGGAGAATGTCGTCGGGACGCTCGCGTAGAGGCGGCAGTTCGATGCGCAGCACCGCCAGACGATAAAACAGATCGCTGCGAAACAGTCCCTCGGTCATGGCCCTGGCCAGGTCGCGATTGGTCGCCGCCAGCACGCGCACGTTGATCCTGACCTCTTTGTTGCCGCCCAGGCGGTAGAACGAGCGCGTTTCCAGCACGCGCAGCAGCTTGGCCTGCATATCCAGCGGCATTTCGCCGATCTCGTCCAGAAAAAGCGTCCCGCCATCGGCCAGCTCCAGCAGACCGCGCTTTTGCTTTTTCGCGTCGGTAAAGGCATACTGCTCGTAGCCGAACAGCTCGCTTTCCAGCAGATTTGTCGCGATGGAAGCGCAATTGAGGGGATGAAATGGACCCTGGGCGCGCGGACTCTGCTCGTGGATGGCGCGGGCTACTACCTCCTTGCCGGTGCCGCTCTCGCCGGTAATCAGCACTGAAGCGGTATCGCTGCGCGCCACGCGGGCCACCAGGTCGAAGACCTCGCGCATACTGGCGCTGTGCCCGATGAGATAGTTAAAGTGGTAATTGTCGCTTTTTTCGCTGCGCAACTGGCGCAATTCGCGATACATCGCCCCGGTTTCCAGGGCGCGCTGCACTACCAGCAGCAGTTCGGTCAGGTCGAAGCCTTTAATCAGATAATCCGAGGCGCCGAGCTTCATGGCCGCCACCGCCGTCTGCACATCGCCGTAGGCGGTGAGCATAATTACTGGCAGATCGGGATCGCTCTGGCGGATCTCGCCCAGGATTTCCAGGCCGCTTTTGCCCGGCAGGCGTACATCGAGCAGCAGCAGATCGACCATAGTGCGCTGCAGTTCGCGCAGACCGGCCTCGCCATCGACCGCCACGTGGACATCGTAGCCATGCTTGCCCAGGTAACGGGCGAGCTGGTGCGGCAGGTTTGGCTCATCGTCAACAATCAGGATGGTCAGACTCACAACAACTATTACCCCCCTCTACGTGTTTCTCCGCCTGTGCCGGTGCCTGCCTTTCCAGGGGCAGGCGAACCGAGATTGTCGTCCCATAGCCGAGCTGGCTTTCGACCAGGATGTAGCCCTGGTGGTCTTCAACCAGGCGCCGGGTGATCGGCAGACCCAGACCGATGCCATGCGCCCTGGTGGTGTAGAATGGCTGAAAAATGCGCTCCAGCGCGTCCTGAGCAATGCCCACGCCGGTATCGCTGACCACGAGTTCCAGCCATGCCTGCTGTGCTCGTGCCTCATGCGGGGCTTCACCCTGCGTCTCACTGTCCGCCTGTTCATCCGTGGTCGGCGCGCACAGTTCATACGCGCGTTTAAACTGTCTGCTCACCGGATGGACTGTCGGCTCGCTGGCGGACGGCAACGCCTGGCAGGTGACGGAGAGCGTGCCGCCGTCGGGCATGGCTTGCAGGGCGTTGAGGAAGATATTCATCAACACCTGCTCCATCTGTGCCATGTCGAGCAGAGCCGGGGGAAGATGCTGGCGGACAAGCTGGACGCGTACCCCGCGTTCGTCGCACTGGGGCCGCAAAAAATGCAGTAGACGCGCGCACAGTTCGCCGGGATCGCACTCGACCCGGTGCAGTTGGCGAGGACGCGCGAAGAGGAGCAGGTCGCGCACAATGCCGTCCAGGCGCTCAATCTCTTTCAGCACCACGGCGATCTCCTCATTGTTCGGCGTCTCCGTACCCTCCAGGTCATCGCGCAACATCTGCATCGAGGTTTTAATGGCCGCCAGGGGATTGCGAACCTCGTGAGCCACGCTGGTCGACATCTGTCCCAGCGAGGCCAGGCGGTCCAGGCGCCGCTTCTCTTCCTCCAGGTGATAGACGCTGGTGATATCGGCGAAGGTGGCCAGCAGACCGATCTGCTGTCCGCGTTCATCGCGCAGAGGTACCAGCGTCACCTCCAGCGCGACCTCCTGGCTCTGGCCGCCGCTGGTAATCAGCGTTTCGTGCTGCGCCTGTCCGCTCTGTAAACACCTCTCCAGGCCGCGCAGAGCCAGAAACTTGTCCACCGGCTGACCCAGTACCTCGCGCGGATGGTAGCCCAGCACCGCTTCGGCGGCCTGGTTAAAGGTCGTAATCTTGCCCTGGCGATTGATGGTGATCAGTCCGCTGGGAATGCTCTCCAGAACCACTTCTTTGAAACGCTGATCGTCCAGCACCTGGCGCAGCAGGCGGCGGGCCTCATTGCGGGCCTCAATCACATCGTCCATCAGGCTGCAATTTTCCAGCACCGCGCTGGCCTGGTTGGCCAGAATTTGCAACAACACCTGCTCCTCGCGGCGCACCTGCCAGGACGTATGATACGCTCCCACCAGAATGCCGTGGACCCGCGCGCCCACCGTGGAACTCTCCTGCGGCGGAGAGGTCAATTGTAGACCCGCGCGGGTCCAGGCGCCCCCGCGTTTCCCGATCAGCGGCAGGGCGAAAAACGTTTTAATGCGCGGGTCCAGGTGTTGCATATACTCAAGCGCCTGGCGCGTGCTGCCTCGTTCGAGGATCAGCGGAGCCGCGTGCAGATCCCCCTGCCAGCGGCGCAGCAGCATCCCGCGCAGAGGAGCTGGCAGCCAGGTCGGCGGGAACGCGTCCGGCTCCGCGTCCGCCCGGGTCTCCGCTGTCAGAATAGCGCAGAGATCGGGACGGGCAATCTCCCTGGCCCGCTGGATGGTAATCTGCTGCACGCGTACCCGGTCGCGCAGTCCGGCGTGCATCTGGCTGGTCATGCCATTGAGCAGAGAAAGCTCGTGGATGCGTTCGCGGTCGCGTTCCAGCAGACGCGTATTCTCCAGCAGCATCGCCACCACCTTCGCCACCGCCGCCACCAGGGGCACCTCCTCCGTCTGCCAGGCCAGAGCAGCGGGTTCAGAGGAAGACTCCGGCGTTTCCCCGCGCAGGGCCGTCAGCACACCGATAGCGCGCTGGCGATAGATCAGGGGCGTACTCACCAGGGCGTCTTCCTGGCCGGCCAGCGGAGCCAGCAGCGCCCGGCGAGTTCGCCATGCCTCCGCCTCTGGCAGCGAACTGGCCATCTGAAGCGGATTGATATGAGCCACCGCCAGCAGAGCCGCCGACCAGCCTGGCTGATCGGCAAAGCTGCCAGCGGCGAATTGCAGCGTCTCGCCCATGCGTTGATACAACAGCACGCAGCGGCAGCGCAACAGGCCAGCCAGGCGCCGGGGAAGATTATCGCGCAACGTCCGATAGTCCGTGACAGCGCTGAACTCATCCAGCAAAGCCGCCAGGATCGCCGACGCATCCAGGTGGTCAACCGAGTACTTCACTCCCATCTTCGAGAACCCCCAACCAGAAATAAGCAAGCGGGCAGACAGAGAAGCCCGGCGTGCCGGGATTCTCTCGCAAGTTCCCCTACTATACCATGTTCCCGCCAGAATTGCATCCTCAACTATCCAGCTCACAGGGATTCTCACCAGTCGTTTGCCACCGACAGCGGCGAGAAGCACGAGGAGAGAAAGAGGCGGGACACCCGCACCCGGCAGGGAAGCTGCGCGCCCTGCACCCTCGCTGGGGATGGCCCTGGCTTGACTTGTGAGTAATCCTGATCTCACACGAGGCGGGGTGGTAAATCAATTCGGGATATGGTACGATAAACACAAAGAAAAGCAAGCGCCGTCATCTGGATAGTGCTGGTTTGACCAGGAAGAGGGCTGGGAATACTACATATGCCT
>DASZXF010000350.1:0-2572 GCA_035546055.1 Ktedonobacteraceae bacterium | reverse complement strand
GCCTATGATCAACAGGATTTCCTGCTCGCAGGAAGCTCCTATCAAGAAGCCCTGCCCCTGGCGCGTCAGATAAATGACCAGGAGGCTCTCTGTCGCGTCTTGATAGGACTGGGATGGCTGGCCACAGCGCTGGGCGACTATGGCCAGGCTGAGACTCTGTACCAGGAAGGGCTGGCCATTGCCCATCGGTTTCAGTATACATTCTGCCTCGCCCTGTTACGGATAGGACAGGGTTGGATGGCCGGCAGATTGGGCAACTATGATGAGGCGGAAAAGGCGACGCAGGAGGCCTTGAAACTTGCCCGGAGGATGCGCGCATACGAATTAACCTATCGCTCGCTTACCAGTCTTGGCTGGTTAGCCGAAAAGCGCACCAGGTATATCGAAGCCAATACCTTTTACCAGGAAGCATTACTCCTGGCCCGCCAGAATAAACGACCGCGACCATTCTGTATGCTTCTCTTCCATCTTGGCAAACTGCGTTTGAAGCAACAACAATTCGGGGAAGCCGCGACCTTCTTCCAGGAAATGCTCGCTCAAGCTCCCGATGACGACCTGGATCTGGTTGCCCGTGCGCGCAATGGTTTGGCACAGGTCGAGCTGGCTCAAGATCGTTAGATGGTGCCTGTCCGGTGTTTTCAGGTTGGCAGGCTCTGAACCTCATAGGACCATGCCAGAGCTATTGCGTCACCTTCCTTTGCATTTCAGACCCGTCAGCATCAGATCCAGGCCGAAGGTGAATTGGGTATCCGCCTCATACGTGGTGAGCGCATAGGCAGCCTCTACCGTGTGAGCGGGTGTTTCGCGAGGGAGACGTTGCATGAGTTGTGTGAGGCGTGCGATGTCGGTCATGGGTTCCGCCTCGGCGGGTGTGGGCGACGGCGGCAGCAACGTGGATAATTCGACCATTGCGTATCCAATCGCATAGGAGAACAGCGCGCAGATGATCTCTGAGGAACGCTGGCGCTCGAACCCCTCTCGTTGGAGCCGCTCTCGCAGCGCATCGGAGAGTTGAAGCATGGTCAGTGGCAAGATCTGACGGTTGAGCAGAAGTCCATAAGCCCGGGGATGGGCATGAGCCAGGGCGTACAGCGAGGTAGCGATAGAGCGGAGCAACGCTTCCCAACCGGCCTCATCTCCAGGTAATACGATCTCTCCCCACAACAGGTCTGCAACGCCGTCTAGCAGGGCTTCTTTGTTTTTGAAGTGACGATATAGCGCCATCGGATCTACGCCCAGCTCGCTCGCGAGTTTGCGCATGGTGAGGGCTTCCAGGCCCTGCTGGTCGATCAGCCGCAAGCCGATGTGCAGAATACGCTCATGGGTAAGCGGCTGACGGGCCGTTTCCTCCGACCCTCGCTCGGGTTCCCCGGTCTCTTTTCTCTCTGTCATGGTTGCTCTCATTTCTTCTCGACACCCCGACCAATGGAGGAATCGATCTCCCTCTTGACATGTCTACAATGTATGTCTACAATGTATTTTAGTCTACAACGTAGACATGCAGTGTTTCTTGATTGTACCATATCGCCGCAGAGGGCGAAAGGAGGAACCATGTTTCCGATGACCAGGAACGAAAGCCTGGATAGTGCCAGATCCCCGGATCAGGAGTCCACTCCCAAAGAGAATACTCACCAGCCGCTTGCCTTCGAGTTACTCGCCTTGAGCAAGGTTTACCAGCGCGGCAAGGGGAAACTGGTCCAGGCCGTTGATAACCTCACCCTGTCTCTGCCCGCCGGTCAGGTGCTCGGGCTGTTGGGGGGCAATGGGGCAGGCAAGACCACGACCATCAAAATGCTTTGCGGACTGGTGACGCCAACCAGCGGACGTGTGTTGCTCGGCGGCATCGATGTGGCACGAGAGCGATCCCTGGCGGTGCAGCAGATTGGCGCGGTTCTGGAGGGAGCGCGCAATGTCTACTGGTCGTTCTCTGCCTGGCAGAACCTGCTCTACTTTGGGCGCCTCAAGGGATTGCGTCGTAAGGAGATTGCCCCACGCGCCGAGTTTTTGTTGCGCTCCCTCGATCTCTGGGAGCGGCGGCACCAGGTCGTGAGCGGCTTCTCCCGTGGAATGCAACAGAAGGTCGCGATTGCGGCAGCGCTGATCACCGATCCGCCGCTTCTGCTGCTCGACGAGCCGACGCTCGGACTGGACGTGCAGACGGCGCACACGGTCAAAGAGTGGGTGGCCCAGCTTGCGCATGAGCAGGGCAAGACGATTGTGCTCACGACCCACCAGCTCGATCTGGCGCAAGACCTCTGTGATCGTGTCGCCATTATCCGCCAGGGAAAGCTCGTGACGGATCTGCCGACGCGCGAATTGCTTGCGCGCTTCCGCCAGGATCTCTATGAGATTCGCCTGGGAGGAAGCATTGCCCCTGGCGCCTCGCGGCTTTTCGACGGCCTGGCGATCACCTCCGAGGAGGGAGGCTGCCGCATACGCGGGCCAATCACCGACCAGGCCCGGCTCTATGATCTGCTCGCCGCATGTCGTGCGCAGGGACTGTCACTGCTCGCCGTTGAGCCGGTCGAGCCTGACCTGGAAGATGTCTTTGTGCAGATTCTGAGAGAGGAAT
>DASZXF010000349.1:0-3260 GCA_035546055.1 Ktedonobacteraceae bacterium | reverse complement strand
CAAATCACGAGGTACCTTCCCGCATTAATAAGCAGGAGCGAACGATCCGTATCTTGCACGTCTTCTCGATTGTGCTCTATATCCAGAGAACATCTGGCCTCGCATTGCTCCACCAGACAGTTGTGTACATCGATCATCGGTCACACTTGCTCATTTCATTTTGTCATAGTAGTGACAGGGGGACGCACTCCTGCCATAGCCACCGTATGGGCGATCCGGGCATCGATAAACCGCGCTGGCGAAAAACGGGGAGATGCGTCCAAAAGGGATGAGCATTTCTCTAAACAATTTTATTTCTGGCCGAAAAGGGCCAGAACCGCTTCATTTCAAGATGTACAAAGGGAAGAAAGTGAAAACAAGCTCAATGGCTACCAATCTCTCACATTCCGCATTCACGCAACTGGCATCAGAGCAACAGATCGAGAAAACCGTCCAGGCTCTACAAGCACACGGCATCCATGTGGTCGTCTGTGAGACCGGTGAAGAAGCAAAGCAATATGTACTTGACCTGATCCCCGATGAGGCAACGGTCTATGATTCGCCATCGCTTACCCTTGAGGCGACTGGCCTGGCAGAACAGATCGAACATGCCAGCCGCTTTCAGGCGGTGCGCTCCCGGTTAGCTACCATGGATCGCGCGACCCAGTACCGTGAGATGCGCAAACTGGTCGCCACCCCGGAGGTACTGGTGAGCAGCGTCCACGCGGTTACCGAAGAGGGTGAGGTGCTCATTGCCTCGGCAGCCGGCAGCCAGCTAAGTGCCGCCGCCTTTGGCGCGGGCACGGTAATCTGGGTGGTTGGCACGCAAAAACTCGTGCGCACGCTGGAGGATGGGCTTCACCGCGTCCGCGACTATTGCCTTCCTCGGGAAGATGAACGAGCCCGGCAAGCATACGGCCAGCCCAGCGCCATTAATAAACTGCTGCTCATCAACGCAGAGCACGAGCCTGGCCGCGTCACGATGGTCCTGGTCAAGCAGTTGCTGGGCTTCTAGGAAACCTGGAGAAGGCGCGCGAGAGAAAAACAGCCCGGGCGCTCCAGGGACTGTCCTGAACGCTAACGCGGCGCGGAGGACACAATGATGTGCGCATCGGCGCCCAGGCCGGCGGTGCTTTCACGGACGATAAGTCAGAGTATGGGCTGATGATGGCCGGGACGGTGCTTGCTACTGTGCCGGTACTGGTCCGGCCACTTCATCGGACAGAGTATTGCCAGGACGAGACTTAAAGGATAAGCTTATGTATAAGAGAAGGCAGGTCTGAGGAGCCTTTCACGGTAAGTTGCTTCATGCCTGTTCTCATGACTGCTCTGCCAGGCGCTGCTCACTATGGTGGGATACGCTCAGCAGGGGGCGGGCCGGTTTCTGGAGGACCAACCAGGGTAGCTCAGAGCTTTGTCAATCCGGCCATGGCCAGCGATTTTCCTGTCGTCTGAAGAGCGTCTCTGCTCTGATCATCACGTAGAAAGAAAACTGAATGTTCGTCTATCAGAATCCATTCTGGGCACGCAACTTTCCTGATCCGTTTGTCTTGAAAGTACGCGGACGCTACTATGCTTACGCGACTGAGGAGACGCCCACCCCGGAGGCGGGAAGACGGGTCTTTCCCATCCTGACAAGTACCGATCTGGTCGACTGGCAATTTATTGGCCATGCAATGCCTGCATTCGGGTCTCCCTATCATCGCTACTGGGCGCCTGAAGTCACCATGCGCAACGGGCAGTTTTTGCTCTATTACGCGGTCCATCGGGAAAGTGAATTTACGGGGGGTATTCGCGTGGCTGTCGCTGAACGCCCGGAAGGGCCATTCATTGATAGCGGGCATGATCTTACGGAAGCGCTTTTGCCCTGGGCTATTGATCCTCATGTGTTTCGGGATCAAGATGATCAATGGTATTTGTACATGACCATCGACTACTGGCATGATTCTGGCGGCCTGATTGGGAGCGGGAATGCCGTTGCCCGCCTGCGCGATCCTTTTACCCTGGAGGGTCCAATCACACGAGTGACTCCTCCTGCACATCACTGGCAGCTTTTTGAAAAGCGGCGCCCGGAAAAGGGAGGCGTTGATTGGTATACTGTCGAAGGGCCAGCAGTGCTTGCGCATCGTGGGCGTTACTATGAGATGTTTTCGGGCGGTTGTTATTATCGGGATAATTATGCCATGAGCTATGCTGTTTCCACGACACCAATGGGCGCGGACGGTATGCAGGATGCGTCCTGGCAGGATTGGGCCGGTCCGCAGGGGAACGACCCGGAGGCGGTCCTGGTCCGGGGAGATGGCCAGCATTTGATCAGTCCCGGTCATAATTCCCTGGTTCTGGGACCGAACAATGTCGATCTCTATACAGCGTACCACGCTCAACAACCGGGGTCGGTTGAGCGCTTTCCCTGCCTTGATCGCCTGCACTGGCATGGCGACGAACTCTGGACGGCGGCGCCTGTACATCTGCCGCAAGCGGCTCCCTCCCTGCCGCGTCTGCGCGAGCTTTTCGCTCTGCCCACCCTCTCGTCTTCCTGGCGGCCCTCTGCCGGTCGCTGGCAGGTTGTCGATGAGGCGGTTGTTCAGCAGGATCAGGGCGCTGCTGCCGCCGGATTGCAGGCTGCACATCCCCTGGAAGCAGCCTGGCTTCTGGAGGTCAATCTGCGGCTTGAGGCGGGAGACGGCAACTATGGCCTGACTTTCCAACCAGAGCAGGCTGCTCAGGACAGTCTGCGTATCCTCATCCTGGCCGATACGCTTGTGATCCTTTCCTCGACACAAGCGCCCGCGCAGCTCATCGCGCAGGCCCATCTCCCTGAACAAACCCGTTTGCGCGCCTGGCATCAGCTTTTAGTTGAGCTGAATGGGCGCGTTTTGCGTGTCCGTTTTGACGGGCTGCGGCTGGCGGAGTCTCTTCTGCCGGAGTCAACAGGTCCGCTGCGTCATTTCGCGCTGTATACGGAGAACTGCCAGGCAGCGTTCAGTGGCATCAGTCTGACTGACCATTTTCACGATGAGTTCTTATCAGCCAGCTATGCCCCGGCGCTGCTGGGATGGCAAGCTCCCCTGTCGTCGGATAGATCGATGAGCTGGCAGATCGACGAGAGGGTCTTATCGCAGCCTGACTCCGCAGGCAGCGAGCATCTCCTGCTCAAGAATCTGATCCTCAAGGCGTTTGAGTGCGCGGTGACCATGCGCCTGTCACAAACGCCGATCAGCGCGGACGCCGCGTTTGGCGTGACGCTCTGGCAGAACGCTCATCGGTACTGGCAGGTGCAG